>CAIJXW010000053.1 GCA_903824755.1 uncultured Bacteroidota bacterium
ATAGTTTTTGTTTTCGGATTATATGCAATTCCATTCAAAACATCATCTTCTTTGTTTGGAATTAATTTTCTTAAACCTGCCATATTCAATATTTTTTCAACCTTACCATTTTCTGGATTAATGATTGCAATAGCATCTTTTGTCCAAATATTTCCATAGATTTTTCCGTTTATATATTCCAACTCATTCACGCTTTTAATCTTGCTATTTCCTGCATAAACATTCACATAATCTATCATTTTTTGGGTAGCAGGATTCATTTTCCATAGTTTTTCAGTACCATCAGATTGGTAGATATGCTTTCCGTCATTTGTCATTCCCCAGCCCTCAATTGGTTTGTCAAAAGTGAAAGTTTTTTCTAATTTTAGGGTATTTAAATCATATATAAAACCAATTTTTGATTGCCAAGTAATTTGAAAAATCTTATCATTAATCATCGTAATTCCCTCGCCAAAATACTGTGAATCCATATCGATTTGCTTGAAAACCTTACCTGTTTTATAATCATATTTTCTAAAATAAGCTCTTTTTCCTTCAGGCGAACCCGTGCTTTCATATAATGTATCTCTTATAAATTCTAATCCTTCGGTAAACGCATCAGAATCATGCGGGTATGTATTCACAATTTTATAGGAGGCAAGTGTAGGAGAGACATTAGAGACCAATTCTATACGATCTGTAATCTCTTGATTTTCTCCGTCAAAATAAACTAAGGCTTTCAAGTTTTGATAGCCTAGTTTTTGATTTTTTAATTGAAATGATATTTTTTCATTTCCTTTTTTTGAACCAATATTTTTATCATTTATATAATAAACGACACTATCAATAATTTTGTTCTGAGGATTTAATAATTCAAGAAAAATACTATCATCGTTAGTATAGTTAACTTTAAAATCAGAATTATTGAAGCTAAAATAACTTTCTGTTGCCGTTTTTGCACCATTACAAGACACGACTAAAACAGTTAATAAAATGAATAATAGAGCGTTATATTTTTTCATATAAGAAATATTTGTTTGGTTGCAATATACAACACAAATGATTACAATTATCGTTTGCAAAAGTACAAAAAGTTTGTATATTTGCAACGGCAAGTCCTACACGACCAGCTCCTGCAGAATCCCCCAGGATGGGAACATAGCAAGGGTACGTGGTTGAGCGGTGCGATGTAGGTCGCTTGCCTTTTTTGATAAAATTATTAAATCATCTTCCCCTATTTGGAAGATTTTTTTTTGTCTTATAATTTCTAAAAAATATTTTACCTTTATCCGATAATTATTTCATACAAAAAAAATGAAAAAAGTAGTTCTAATAACTGGCGGTTCATCTGGAATAGGCAAGGCTATTGGGGATTTTTTGCACCAAAAAGATTTTGTTGTTTACGGAACTAGCAGAAATCCTAGTCAAATAGCCGATTCTATTTTTCAACTAATCGCATTAGATGTTAGAAATCCCGAATCAATTCAACTTGCTATTCAAGAGGTAATCAGAAGATCTGGAAGAATTGATGTAGTGATAAACAATGCTGGTGTTGGAATTACAGGCCCTTTGGAGGAAATCCCAATGAGTGAAATTAAAAATAATTTTGACACTAATTTCTTCGGACCAATAGCAGTAATGCAAGCAGTATTGCCCCAAATGCGATCACAAAAATCGGGGATAATTATCAATATTACATCAATTGCAGGCTATTTAGGATTGCCTTATAGAAGCGTTTATTCGGCATCAAAAGGGGCTTTAGAATTAATTACCGAAGCACTTCGAATGGAAGTGAAAAATTTCGGGATTCATATCACTAATTTGGCTCCAGGTGATTTTGCAACAAAGATAGCCTACAATCGTTTTCATGCTCCATTAATTAAAGATTCGGCCTATGAAATTCCATACGGAAACACATTGAAAACTATGGACGAGCACGTAGATGGAGGAAGCAATCCTATTGAAGTCGCCCAAGTTATTTATGAAATTATTCAAAACAAAAATCCTAATATACATTATAAAGTAGGAGCATTTATGCAAAAATTATCAATTATTTTAAAAAGAATTTTACCAGATAAAACCTTCGAAAAAATCATAATGAACCATTATAAATTGTAATTTTACAAAAAGACAAAATTTAATTAAACGAGTATTATATGAAATTTTTTATTGACACAGCAAATTTAAACGAAATTAAAGCCGCACAATCTTTAGGTGTTTTGGACGGTGTGACCACAAATCCTTCACTTATGGCAAAAGAAGGAATTACAGGAAAAAATAATATCCTCAAACATTATGTTGCTATTTGCTCTATAGTTGACGGTGATGTTAGTGCCGAAGTAAATGCCGTTGATTATGACGGAATGATTCGAGAAGGCGAGGAGTTGGCTGACTTACACCCCCAAATTGTGGTTAAATTACCTATGACTAAAGAAGGTATTATGGCCGCAAAATATTTTTCTGACAAAGAAATAAAAACAAATGTAACACTTGTTTTTTCTGCTGGACAAGCACTTTTAGCCGCCAAAGCAGGTGCAACCTACGTTTCACCGTTTATCGGAAGGCTGGACGATATTTCTACAGATGGATTAGCATTAATTGAAGAAATCAGAGAAATTTATGATAATTATGGTTACGAAACTCAAATTCTTGCAGCTTCAGTTCGACACACGATGCATATTGTAAATTGCGCAAAAATTGGAGCAGATGTTATGACAGGGCCACTTTCGGCAATTCTGGGCTTATTAAAACACCCACTAACAGATATTGGATTGGCTCAATTTATTGCAGATTTTGAAAAAGGAAATAAATAAACTTTGCGTATTATTTATTTTAATGTCTTTTCAAAATCTACTTCAAAGATATTAGTGAAAGCATTTTTTATAGTGTTATCAGCATCTAAAACAATCGTTCTGTGAATTTTTGTTATCGCCCATTTATTTTTGATATCTTCAAAATTAAAACAACGATATTCCATAATTCCTTCAAATTTATAATTGGATAATGTAGTATTCCAGTTGTTTTGATCGGTATCTAAATTAATTCCAATAAATTGATAATCTCGATATTGCTTTTTGAAATTTAATATCTTTTTATGCGCAGCTATCAAGTGTGCACTCGCGTTTTCAGACCAAAAGAACAACACTGTTTTCTTATTTATAATTGAATTTGAATTGAGAATTGTTCCATTTCTATCAATTAATTGAACATTTGGAAGCTGTTTTCCTATTTTTAATAATTGAATGGCTTGGCCAATTTTATAAATTTCATTTTTTTGACTTTTATCAGTAGAAAAATTATAATAAACATCAAAAAACTTTTGGTTATTTACCATGTTTTGATCTTCTAGTAAATAAGTAAAAGCAATATTATTAAAAACCCGATTCTTTATTTTTTGATTATTAATTAATTTATTGGCAAGATTGAGTTTGGTAATATTTGTTTTTAATGCCCTATCAACATCTGATAAATTGGGTTGTTGTTTTAGACTACATTTATTGTCTAACATTTTAGATATATATAGAATATAAGGGGAATAGGGAAGTAAATTTTCGTTATTCAAATTAATGTCTTTTCTGAAATCATAGAAATTATCAGGAAGCTGAGCCGTAATATCTTCACCAGTTCTCAACTTATGAATTAGCGGATATAATTCTTTTTTTGAATAATAGTGATAATTTACGGACGCTTTTGCATATTCGTCAAATCCAGAACTCCAGTTTATTTGATCTTTATTTGTTTTATAAAATAACTTGCTAGAATGGTAGGCAGTATCTATTGTTGCAGTAAATTGTTTTAAATTAGTATCAAAAACCTCAAACATTTTTTGTTTGTCGACATCATTTCTAAGATACATTTCCATTAAAAAATTATTCTTTTCATCACCTCTTCCACAAAAAACTATCGATTCATCAAACTCTTTTGAGTTTATTGTAACCATTAAGCTATCATTTTTATCAAAATAGACGTATTGATATTCTGGACTGTTTTTGAAAGTATATAATCCTGGTTGAAGTGAGTCAAATTTAATAAAAAAAGTATTGTCTTCGTTGAGCCTAATGGTATCCATTATAGAATCATCTTTGCAAAAAAGAATATAAGGTTTATTCGGATTTATTATTTCTCCCCCAAAATAGGCTGTATAATTATCCGCAGTAAATGGCCTATTACAAGACATTAACGTCATAATTATAAAAAAAGAAACATAAATTAATTTTATAAATTTGCGTATTTTCATTTCATTTTATTCTACAAACAAAAATATTCAGTCCTTTTTGATTTTTATGTTAACGCATCGTTAAATAACGCATTGTTAATTGTGCCTTAATTTGACTTGAAAACAAATCATTTTTAACTATTTTTGCAAAAAAAATAACTACAATTCATGCTAACAATAAATAATCTATCAGTACAATTTGGCAAACGAATTTTGTTTGACGAAGTAAATACCGTTTTTACCCACGGAAACATCTATGGTGTCATTGGTGCTAATGGAGCTGGTAAATCCACATTTTTAAAAATAATTTCTGGCGAAATGGATCCAACTTCAGGTCATATTCATCTCGAGCCTGGAAAAAGAATGTCTGTGCTGAACCAAAATCACAATATGTTTGATGAATTTACGGTTTTGGAAACCGTAATTATGGGCAATAAAGTTTTATATTCAGTAAAAAAAGAAATGGACGCTTTATATGCCGATTATGATGATAAAAACTCCGATAGAATAGGGGAGCTACAGGTTCAATTTGAAGAAATGAATGGCTGGAATGCCGATTCAGATGCCGCATCTTTATTGTCAAGTTTAGGAATTTCTGAAGACAATCATTATATGCTAATGTCAGATTTGGAAGGAAAAATGAAAGTGCGTGTTTTGTTAGCTCAAGCACTTTTTGGTAATCCAGATTTGTTGATTATGGATGAGCCTACAAACGATTTGGATTTTGAAACCATTGCTTGGCTAGAAAATTTCTTGGCCAACTATGAAAACACGGTAATTGTTGTTTCTCATGATAGACACTTTCTAGACGCGGTTTGCACGCATATATCGGATATCGATTTTTCTAAAATTAATCATTACTCTGGAAACTATACTTTTTGGTATGAGTCTAGTCAATTAGCAGCAAAACAAAGAGCACAACAAAATAAAAAAGCCGAAGAGAAGAAACAAGAATTGGAAGAATTTATTCGCCGTTTTAGTGCTAATGTGGCCAAATCTAAACAGGCTACTTCCCGAAAAAAGATGATATCCAAATTGAATATTTCAGAGATAAAACCTTCAAGTCGAAGGTATCCTGCCATTATATTTGACCAAGAAAGAGAAGCTGGAGATCAAATTTTGAATGTGCAAAATTTAAGTGCGTCTGTTGATGGCGATATCCTATTTACAAATGTAGATTTGAATATGGCAAAAGGAGATAAAATCGTACTTTTTTCTAAAGATTCTAGAGCTACGACAGCTTTTTATGATATTTTGAATGGACTTCAAAAAGCAGATTCAGGTACTTTTGATTGGGGAATTACAACAAATCAAGCCTATTTGCCGGTTGATAATCATTCTTTTTTTGAAAATGATTATTCGCTTGTTGACTGGTTGCGACAGTGGGTAAAAACGGAAGAAGAACGAGATGAAGTATATATTAGAGGTTTTCTTGGAAAAATGATTTTTTCGGGCGAAGAGGCTCTAAAAACAAGTCGAGTTTTGTCTGGAGGAGAAAAAGTTCGTTGTATGTTATCAAGAATGATGATGCAACGTGCGAATGTTCTTATGATTGACGAACCTACAAATCACTTGGATTTAGAGTCAATTACGGCTTTTAACAATTCATTAAAAAACTTTAAAGGTTCGGTTATTTTTACTACTCACGATCATGAGTTTTCGCAAACTGTAGGTAACCGAATAATTGAATTAACACCAAATGGTGCAATTGATAGATATATGACTTTTGATGATTATTTAGATGATGAAAAAGTACAAGAGTTGAGAACAAAAATGTATTCTCTATAAAAAACTGACTTTTTTTACTTTTTTTCAGATTCATCAATTATTTAATTCATCATTAAATGAAATTCGTATATTTGCAAACCAAACAACAACTTCATTATGAGTCAAAAAGTATTGCTCACTTCAAAAGAAGTCAATATAATTCTACATCGTTTGGCTTGTCAGTTAATCGAAAAGCATCTTGATTTTTCAAATACAATATTGATTGGAATTCAACCACGAGGTACTTTTTTGGCAGAAAGATTAAAAAGTCTCCTTGAAAAAGAATATAATGTCTCAGAAATTTCTCTCGGATATTTAGATATAACTTTCTTTAGAGACGATTTCCGTAGAACAAATAAACCACTAGAAGCAAACAAAACACAAATTGACTTTATCATAGAAAATAAAAAAGTTATTTTTATTGATGATGTTTTATATACTGGACGAAGCATACGATCAGCATTAACAGCAATTCAATCTTTCGGAAGACCTTCAGAGATTGAGCTTTTAGTGTTAATAGATAGGCGTTTTAGCAGACATTTACCAATTCAACCTGACTATCGAGGACGACAAGTTGACGCTATTAATAACGAAAAAGTTTTAGTGTGTTGGACTGAAAATGAAGGCGAAGACGCAGTTTTTTTAATCAATAAATAAGTAATCAAAATGAGTGAATTGAGCGTTAATCATTTATTAGGAATAAAATATATCACCAAAGCTGATATTGACCTTATTTTTGAAACTGCCGACCATTTTAAAGAAGTAATCAATCGACCAATAAAAAAAGTCCCTTCGCTCAGAGATATCACTATTGCTAATATTTTTTTTGAAAATAGTACGCGCACAAAACTTTCATTTGAATTAGCTCAAAAAAGACTTTCCGCAGATGTTATTAGTTTTTCGGCAGCTCAATCATCAGTAAAAAAAGGAGAAACCTTGATCGATACCGTAAATAATATACTTTCTATGAAAGTCGATATGGTTGTGATGCGACATGCAAATCCTGGTGCCGCCTATTTTTTATCTCAAAATGTAAAAGCAAGTATTATAAATGCTGGTGATGGTGCTCATGAACACCCTACGCAAGCACTTTTAGATAGTTATTCAATTCGAGAAAAATTGGGTGATGTTGCAGGAAAAAAAGTTGTAATTGTAGGTGATATTTTGCATTCAAGAGTGGCACTTTCAAATATTTATGCCCTTCAAATGCAAGGAGCTGAAGTGAAAGTTTGCGGGCCAAAAACGCTGATTCCAAAACACATAGAATCTCTTGGAGTTCAAGTAGAGTCTAACCTTCGCAAAGCACTAGAATGGTGTGATGTAGCAAATATGCTTCGAGTGCAAAATGAAAGAATGGATATCAACTATTTTCCTTCAACTAGAGAATATTCACAACAATTTGGCGTGGATAAAGCATTGCTAGATTCGTTGAATAAAGAAATCGTAATCATGCACCCTGGGCCCATCAATAGAGGGGTCGAAATTACTTCCGATGTAGCTGATTCTCAACAATCTGTAATACTAAATCAAGTTGAAAATGGAGTTGCTATTAGAATGGCAGTTATCTATTTATTGGCTTCAAAAATTCAATAACTCCACCATGAAAGTAGATAAAAAAGGCCATACAATTCTTATAAAAGATACTCAAGGAAACGGGCTTGCTTTTCTTGAAAAAGTTACTTTTCAGCATGAAAGTTATAAACATCAGAATTTGATTTTAGATCTTACTCATGACAAATCAATTACAATTGATTCTATTAAGTCCTTTTCAAATTTATCTAAATTACATAAAAAAGGAAAAAAATCTTTTGTTATCGTTGCCGATAATATTGATTTTAATTCCGTTCCAAAATCTATAATTGTCGTGCCTTCTGTTTTGGAAGCACACGATGTTATTGAATTAGAAGAAATTGAACGAGATTTAGGGTTTTAAAAATGTATTTTTTAATTAATTCAATACAATCACTTATAAATTCGCATTTAATATAAATTACATGAATTTTACTAACAAGAACAAATTATATTTTAGCGTCTTTATTCTATTAATTTTCACATATAGATTGATTGATAAGATAATTTCGGGTTTTAAAACTCAAGATTTCAATTATTTACGCATTTTACTAAATATTATAATTATTGTAGCTTTAATTTTCAATATTAATAAATACTATAATAACGAAAAAAAACCTAAAGAATAATTATTTCTATAAAAAAAATACAATTGAATCTAACCATACTTGGCTGCTATGCCGCCACCCCACGAACCTTTACAAATCCGACTTCCCAAGTTTTGGAAATAAGAAATCGTCATTTTCTAATTGATTGTGGCGAAGGGACTCAAGTACAGTTGAGAAAAAACAAAATCAAATTTTCAAAAATTAATCATATTTTTATTTCACATTTGCATGGTGATCATTTTTTTGGTTTAATCGGTTTGGTTTCTACCTTTATGTTGTTAAATCGAACAACCCCACTTTATATTTATGGACCAAAAGGGTTGCAAGAAATCATTAAATTACAACTGAAATTGTCCAATTCATGGCCAAATTATGAACTTATTTTTAATGAATTAGACTCTAGTGAATCTCAAGTTATTTTTGAAGACGATAAAGTAATCGTGAAAACAATTCCTTTAAAACATAGAATTTATACCAATGGTTTTCTATTTCAGGAGAAAATCGGTGATAGAAAACTAAATTTAGACGCAGTTCAAAATTTTGAAATCGAAACATGCTATTTTCAAAAAATTAAAAACGGAAAAGATATAACCCTGGAAGACGGTCGAATTATTGCAAATTCATTGCTTACTTTTGACCCAATTTCTCCAAAAAGTTATGCTTTTTGCTCGGATACAATAGCTACAGATCAATTTCTTCCAATTATAGAAAATGTAGATGTTCTATATCATGAGGCTACTTTTTTAGATTCGGAAGAAACCCTAGCACACAAAACCATGCACTCCACAGCTCGTCAAGCGGCTAGAATTGCACTGAAAGCTAATGCAAAAAAATTACTTCTAGGCCATTTCTCAACAAGATACAACACTATTTCTCTTTTTAAAGAAGAAGCAGAATCTATTTTTAAAGAAGTATATTTGTGTGATGATGGTAGCTTTTTTGAATTATAAATTTAAAGTATGGAAGATTTAAGCAATTATCGAAAATCGTATGAAAAAAGCGAACTTTTGGAATCAAATATTCCAGAAGATCCAATCAATTTATTCAATAGATGGTTTCATGAAGTGGAAGATTTTGGCGGGATAGACGAAGTAAATGCGATGACAGTTTCTACAATTGGATTGAACGGGTATCCTAAATCCAGAGTTGTTTTGTTGAAAAAATTTACTTCCGAGGGGTTTATTTTTTATACAAATTATAATTCAGAAAAAGGAAAAGCAATAGCTAATAATCCTAATATATGTCTTTCCTTTTTTTGGCATTCTCTCGAAAGACAAGTTATTATTCAGGGAGTTGCAGAAAAAACTTCTGATGTTGTTTCTGATAATTATTTTGATTCTCGACCTGACGGAAGTAAACTAGGGGCAATTGTTTCTAAACAAAGCGAAGTAATTCCTTCTCGTAATTTTTTGGAAAATGAACTAAAAAAATTAGAAATGGAATTTGAAAATAAAGAAATTCCACGTCCTAAAAATTGGGGTGGTTTTTTAGTAAAACCAATTTCAGTTGAATTTTGGCAAGGAAGACCAAATCGATTGCATGACCGAATTAGATTCCAACTTCAAGCGGATTTTTCATGGAAAATCGATCGATTGGCACCCTGAATTTATAATGAAATTATAATAAATTCACTACGTCTATTTTCTTGATGTTCCTCCTCTGTGCATTCAATTCCATCACTACAGCGATTTTTTAATTGATGTTCACCATATCCTTTTGAGGAGAGTCTTTCAGATGAAATTCCGTTAGAAATCAACCATTTTTGTGTTGAAATAGCTCTATGATTTGAAAGAATATCATTATATTCAGTAGAAGCACGACTATCTGTGTGGGATCTAATGTCTATTTTAATTGTAGGGTTTTGAAGCATTGCATCTACTATTTTTTCTAATTCAAAGGCTGCGTCCAATCGAATATCTGATTTATTCAAATCGAAATAAATGATTTTTATTCCGAAAGCCTTGGCCAAATCATCACCATTTTTTAGTTCTTTAATTTTTTTCTCTATTTTAATTGAAACAACTGTTTTTCCTGACTCAAGTGGAATGTATATTTGCTTTTCTACTGTTGAATAGTCTAATTTCTCAGCTCTAATAAAATAACTTTTACCACATTCTGCTTCAAAAACTACTTTTCCATTTTCATCAGATTGCACTTTTTTTATGAACTTAAATTGGTTGTCAAATAATGACAGAGTAGCATTTGGAATCGTTTTGTCAGAATTCAAATCCCTAACAATTGCTTCTAAAATTTGTTCGCAATTTAATTTTCGTATTTCTAAGATTTTATAGATATCATCAAATCCTTTGCCTCCTTTTCGATTTGAAGATAAAAACCCTCGATTAGTATCAGTATCAATATAATAGGCGAAATCATCATCTGGAGAATTTGCTGGTTCTCCAATATTTTGGCATTTTGAAAAACTTCCATCTGGTTTGATTTTTGACATAAATAAATCCAAACCCCCAAGTCCTGGTCGTCCATCAGTTGCAAAAAACAATTCATTTTTTTTACTTATAAATGGAAAGGTTTCTTTACCTGGAGTGTTGATTGTTGGGCCTAAATTTTCAGGAATTCCATACCTATTATTTGATTTTATTAAAACCTTAAATAGATCAGATTGCCCCAAACTACCAGGCATATCCGAAGCAAAATAGAGCCACTTTTCGTCCGGACTTAATGCTGGGTGTGCTACGCTATAACTATCGCTATTGAAGGGCAGTTCAATTGGATTTTGCCATTCATTATTATAAAATTCAGACGTATATATTTTTAATAAAATTACATTATTGTCGTCAACACCTTTTTTTCCATTAATGAAATTATTCCTTGTGAAATACATTTTTTTTCCATTTTTAGAAAAAACAGCTGTTGCTTCGTGAAGCTTTGAATTGATGTTTTTAGTTAATTTTCCTGAAGGCTCAAGAATAGTGTCGTTTATGATTTTTGCTCTATATAAATTAGTGAAACTTTGATTGTTCCATTTGTCTTTTTTTCTAAAAAAATTAGAGGTGTCGCGTGCTGACGTAAATATTAATTCAGTATTCAAAACGGTACTTCCATAGTCTGAAAAACGCGAATTTATCTCAGCATTCTGAATTTGATATCTATTTGAATTTGCTTTTATCTCGGCTAAATAATCTCGATTTTCTTCAAAAACAGTAGCTCTAGAATCATTTTTTGCTTTTTTGGAAAATTCCAACATATATTGATCCGCTTTCTCATATTTATTACTCGATTTTAGTGATTGAGAATAGCGATATAAATATTCAATTGGTAAATCGGATTGCATTAAAAATAGTGCATCATACCATTTTGCTGCCGATTCTAAATCGCCATTAAAATAATATGAATCCCCTAACTTTTGAAACATATCAACAGATTTATATCCTTTTTCTGCAAGTCTTTTATAGGTTTCTATAGCATCAATATAAGCATATTGGTTGAATTTTTTTGTGGCATTTATTTCAGTTATTTTTTGACAATAACTCGAAAGTGTTGTTAAAAAAAGCAAAATTGAAAAAATATTTTTAGTTTTCATTTTTAAATGATTAAATGATATTTCTAAAAGAATCTAGGTGATATTATTTTTTTATCTTTTCTAATAATTTCATATCTCAAAAAAACTTCGTGTGAACCTGAATTATAATTCGAAAGATTTGTGGTTTCATAATCATAGCCATATCCCAAAAATAATCCCTCCGAAATTTGATACCCCATCAAACCACTAACAGCGGCACCCCAACGATAAGCTCCGCCCAAAACAAATTTGTTGTAAAACAAAAAATTACCCGACAAATCTAATTGAAGCGGCGCACCACTAACTGCCTTAGTCAAAATTGATGGCTTAATTTTTAAATTTGTATTTACATCAAAAACAGAACCAGCGATAAAATAATAATTAGTTTTTTCCTTAAAAATTGCGACCGAATTATCATCATAATGTTTTGATTCTATAAATTTTGGTACAGAAATTCCAAAATAACTTTTATCGGAATGAAAATATAAACCAACTCCAAAATTAGGTGTGAAAGTAGCATTTATATTCTGAAATTGCGGGTCGTTTTGATCTAATGGGTTTAATTGTGAGATGTCCAAATTGAATAAATTAATAGTTCCTTTTAGTCCAAAAGACAATTTATATTTTTCGGAAGTGTTAAATGTGTACGATACATCTATTGCTAGATCGTTTTCATTTGTAGGGCCAATTTTATCGTTGATTACCGATATTCCAATCCCTAAATTTGTAGCGCTAATAGGACTATTAATAGACAAGATGTTTGTGATTGGAGCACCATCAATCCCAACCCACTGGGAACGATGCAACGCAAACAAACTAAAAGCATCTCTACTTCCTGCGTAAGCTGGATTTATGTTTATTGTATTGTACATATATTGTGAAAACTGAGCATCTTGCTGGCCATAACTAAACAAACCCGTCATCATTAAAGCTAAAAGAA
>CAIJXW010000054.1 GCA_903824755.1 uncultured Bacteroidota bacterium
GTTGCCGCCTTTGTGGCGCGGCTTGACGTGATCTAGCGTGTCAGCTGGTACGCCGCAGTATGCGCAGCAGTGTTGCCATGCGTCGAAGATTTGCTGCCTAATTCTTCTTTTATTATTGCATCTAAAGCCGTTTCTTGACTTTCAAATGCTTTTTCTGCAAGTTTGGAAGCTTCTGTAAAGTTCATTCCTTTTGCCTGATAAAGCAATATTAGTTCTTTCTTTTCTTCCTCGGGTGATGCCTCTAGCTCCTCTGTTTCAAGTTCAATTTGTCGCATATTTAGTTCTCGTGAACTTTGAACTGAAAGCCACTCTCCCATTGCCATTGATATGGCTCCTGCCAAAAGTCCCGCAATTCCAGTTAGCAAAATTGTATTATTTGATACTGCTGCTCCAGCCACACCCATAACCAAACTCATGTTTGAAACCAATCCGTCATTTGACCCTAAAACAGCGGCTCGAAGTGCGTTTCCTCCCACCGACTTATGACGGCTTTCAAATTTAGAAAGCAGCCCTCCAGAAACATTCAATGCGGCATTTTTGTTTACTGCTTCGATGATATTTAGATGATTATGTTCAAAACCTGTTAGTTTTTCACCGCTTTCTATTTTATTTTTAACTGCATTAACAGCAAATTGCTTTTCAATATTTGACAAACTACTAATAATTGAATTATATCCAAACAATTTTCCAAGTTTCAATTGATTCTTTGCTCGACTAGAAGGCAAAGGCATTATATAGTTTGGGTCAAAAGAAATTACTTTATCAAACATGTGTTTAGCATGCCCTTTTTCAATTTCAGATAAACCTTTCAATACACGGATTAAATTATCATCAGTTTGAATATTGGCAATACTATCATATAAAAAAGCAGTATCTACCTCTGTTTGAAGTTGGTCTTTTAGTTTGTTTATATTCATAATATTCGTTTTGTAATCACTATTGTTTTATAAAAAATAGTTGTTTCTTTTTCTTTATAAAATTACTAATAAATAATCAATTTCTTACTTAAAAATTGCTTGAGAATTTTAGACTTTTGAAATATTACTAATAAACCCTATTAATTAGGAAATTAATATGTTATTTACTTAATTTGAATAAAATTCTCCAAAACTGAAACCAAAAACAAATGAAAACATTCTCAATAGAAGAAATAAATGAAACCCTAAAGGGACAAATAGTTGGAAATACTGGAATAAAAATTACTGCACCAGAACAGTTAGAATTGGCATCAAATTCCGAGATTACTTTCATAGGTCATAAAAAATATGAAAAACTTTGGGAAACTTCAAAAGCTTGTGCAGCTATTGTAAATGAAGATATAGCAATAGAGCCTGGTGATAATAGGGTTTTTATTAAAGTGAAAAATGCCGATTTGGCCATGTCACAAGTCTTATCGCTATTTGCTCCTCCCTCCCCTCTATTTCACCAAGATATTCATAGTACTGCTATTATAGATAGTTCCGCAATTATTGGAACTGCCGTGAAAATTGGAGCTGGATGTTATATTGGCCCTAAAGTAATACTTCGTGATAATGTAACTTTATATCCAAATGTAACTGTTTTAGATGAATGTAAAGTGGGTACTAATACCGTAATTTGGTCAGGAGCTGTAATCAGAGAGCGATGCGAAATTGGAAATGACTGTATTATTCACCCAAACGCTACAATTGGTGCAGATGGATTTGGTTTTAGACCAGATCCAGAAAGAGGGTTAGTAAAGATTCCTCAAATTGGAAATGTAATTCTAGGAAATAATGTAGAAATTGGAGCCAACACATGTGTTGATCGAGGGAAATTTAGTTCTACTGTGTTAGGTGATGGATGCAAAATTGATAATTTAGTACAAATAGGTCACAACAGTAAACTTGGAAAATTCTGCATTATGGCTGGAAATAGCGGCTTGGCAGGATCGGTTACGCTTGGTGATGGTGTAATTATTGGAGGAAGTGCCTCAATAAAAGATCATACAACAATAGGAAGTGGTGCAATTGTTGGAGCGGGTTCTGGAGTTGTTAGTGACGTTGAGGCAGGAAAAACCGTATTAGGATATCCAGCAGTAGAGGCTCGTGATGCTCTAAAACAATGGGCGATATTAAAACGTATGGTACGAGATTCGGTTAAATAATTTATATAAAAAAAAACCATCTTAATGATGGTTTTTTTTATTGGTTATTTAGAATTTTTTATAAAAATAAACTAAATATAAAATATAAAATTCCAGCTAATAAAGCGGATATTGGGATAGTTAATACCCACGCCCATATTAAGTTTACTGTTACTCCCCATCGAACTGCTGAAATTCTTTTTGTCAGACCAACGCCAATAATCGAACCCGTAATTGTGTGGGTTGTGCTTACAGGTATATGCAAATGTTCTGTGAAATATAATGTCAAAGCACCAGCGGTTTCGGCAGCAACACCTTCAAAAGGGGTTACTTTTGTGATTTTCGATCCCATTGTTTTTACAATTTTCCAACCACCACTCAAAGTTCCCAGAGCGATAACTGTATAGCATGTTAACGGGATCCAACCTGGCATTTGTCCAGCAATTTCAACACCGTTTTCTCCTTTTGAGGGTAAAACTACATGCAACCAATCTGGAAGTACTTCTAGCGAAACACCGCTAGTATGAATATATACAACAACTGCTGCAGCGATAATTCCCATAACTTTTTGTGAATCATTTCCACCATGTCCTAAACTAAATGAAGCAGAAGAAACCAATTGCATTTTTCTAAGCCAAGTAGTGGTTTGTTTCTGACTCAAACTACTAAAAATCAAACAGAAAAAACTAACAGAGAAAATAATTGTGGCTACTAAAAACCATTTTATATTGTGCGGTTCAAATGCTACACTCCAAAAATGGGACTCAAAACGTGGTTTTTTTAATGCATCATAATATTGGATTTTACCTTCAATAAACCAATAAGTAACCGCTATTATACCAAGAGTGAATAATTTAGGTAAAGCCGTTTTCTTAGAAGAATACAACAACCATAATGATATAAAATAGGAAATCATTAATCCCAATAATGGGGCTAAAATTATAAACGAAATAACCACTAAAACCCCAGATGGCATACCTCCGTCTTTACTTGCCTTATACCAATTTACAATTTCATACCAATACGCATGATGCGTTTCTCCGCCTTCTATATATGTATATTCAGAAAAGCCATGAACAGCGATTGAATGTGCAATGGCAGCTCCAGCAAAACCACCAATTAAAGTATGAGATGAACTAGATGGAATTCCAAGCCACCAAGTCAATAGATTCCAACAAATGGCTGCGACAACTCCAGCTAAAATTACGACAAGATTGATATCCATCGTTTGTGCCGTTTTTGCAACAGTGTCAGCAACTCCAAAACCAAAAACCCAATAAGCTAAAAAATTAAAAAAAGCCGCCCAAGCAACGGCTTGAAAAGGGCTTAAAACCTTGGTAGCAACTACAGTAGCGATAGAATTGGCAGCATCATGAAAACCATTAATGTAATCAAAAACTAATGCCAAAACTATTATAAGAATAAGTAGAGAAAATTCCATAATTATTATTTCAAAATGAAATTAAAAAGGTTATGAGTGTTTTACAGCTATTGATTCTAGTACAATAGAGGCACTTTTACACTTGTCTGTTGCCGATTCTAAAACTGATAATACTTCTTTATATTTAATGATATTTTTAGCATCATTTTCATTTTCAAACAATTCGGCTACTGCTTTATCATAGACATTATCAGATTTGCTCTCTAATTTATCAATTCTAGCACACGCATCTGTGATGGTTTTTGTATTCCTAAAAGACCGTAATTGTTTTACTGCAACATCAATATTTTGGCAAGCCTCGACATTGATTTCTGTAAGTTTTCTAATTGATTTTGTAATTTTATCTACATGATACAATCGCATTCGGCTTGATGCTCCATGAAGATTTCCAGCTACATTATCAATAGCTGTCATCAGAGCATGGATATCTTCACGATCAAAAGGAGTAATGAAATTTCGACTTAATTCTAAATTAGTTAGTCGGGTGATGTCCTCCCCTTTTTGTTCTAATTCGTCAATTTTCTGAAATAATTTATCACGTTCTTTAAGTGGCAAATTTACAGCTTCATGCAAGTTTGATGCCAATTCAATTAAATTACTTGATGCTTCTTCAAAAAGCGGGAAAAATTTTTTGTCCTTTGGAACCAAAAATTGAAAAATAGAGTTGAGTTTCATAATGATTTTTTTTGCTCTGCAAATTTATTTATTCTATGTTAACCTACGGTTAAGTAACAAATAATTATTAATTTATTTATTTGAAAATTACTTTTTGGCTAAAAATTAAAACCTTTTTGTAATTTAGCAAACATAATAATTTTTTATTCATTTTCATTATAATTTTAATTACAATCTTTTCACATGGACATTAACTTCAATAAAAACGAAGATTTCAACAAACTACTTCTCTCTGAAATAAAACAAAAATTTGCTAAAGTAAAACTTGGCGGCGGTTCAAAACGAATAGAGAAACTTCATAATGAAGGAAAAATGACCGCTCGTGAGCGAATTGATTATTTACTTGATAATAAATCAAATAGCATAGAAATTGGAGCTTTTGTTGGCGAAGGAATGTATGAAGAACATGGTGGTTGTCCATCTGGAGGAGTTGTTGTGAAAATTGGTTATATTAAAGGAAAACAATGCATAGTTGTAGCAAATGATGCCACCGTAAAAGCGGGTGCTTGGTTTCCAATTACAGCAAAGAAAAACTTAAGAGCCCAAGAAATTGCAATGGAAAATAGACTGCCAATTATATATTTGGTCGATTCGGCAGGCGTTTATCTACCTCTTCAAGATGAAATTTTCCCCGATAAAGAACATTTCGGACGTATATTTAGAAATAATGCTCAAATGAGTAGCATGGGAATTACTCAAATTGCCGCCGTAATGGGAAGTTGTGTTGCTGGTGGTGCCTATCTTCCTATTATGAGTGATGAAGCTATGATTGTTGACAAAACGGGAAGTATTTTCTTGGCAGGCAGTTATTTAGTGAAAGCTGCAATTGGAGAAAGTATTGATAACGAATCTCTTGGCGGAGCGACTACTCATTGTGAAATTTCTGGCGTTACTGATTATAAAGCAAAAGATGATAAAGACGCTTTGGATAAAATAAAAAATATTGTAGATAAAATAGGCCATTTTGATAAAGCTGGATTTAGTAGAATTAAAGCATCAAAACCAGACTTGGAGGAAAATGATATTTATGGAATTTTGCCAAAATTAAGAACCGAACAATACGATATGATGGAAATCATTAATCGATTGGTCGACAAATCAGAATTTGAAGCCTATAAAGAAGGTTATGGACAATCCATAATTACTGGATATGCAAGAATTGATGGTTGGGCGGTTGGAATTGTTGCCAATCAACGAAAAGTGGTGAAAACAAAAAGTGGTGAAATGCAGTTTGGAGGTGTCATCTATTCTGACTCTGCCGATAAAGCCACTCGTTTTATTGCCAATTGCAATCAAAAGAAAATTCCTTTAGTTTTTCTTCAAGATGTAACTGGGTTTATGGTTGGTTCAAAATCCGAACATGGAGGAATAATTAAAGATGGTGCAAAAATGGTAAATGCCGTTTCTAATTCTGTCGTGCCAAAATTCACAATTATTATTGGAAATTCTTATGGTGCTGGAAACTACGCCATGTGTGGAAAAGCCTATGACCCTAGATTAATTGTAGCCTGGCCAAGTGCACAATTAGCGGTTATGGGTGGCACACAAGCCGCAAAAGTTCTTGCTCAAATCGAGGCTTCTTCGCTTAAAGCAAAAGGAGAAATAGTAGATGAAAAGAAAGAAAAAGAGCTTTTTGACAAAATCAAAGCGCGCTATGACGAACAAGTTTCTCCCTATTATGCCGCTTCAAGGCTTTGGACAGATGCGGTTATCGACCCACTCGATACTAGAACATGGATTTCGATGGGAATTGAGGCTGCAAATCATTCGCCGATAGAGAAAAAGTTTAATTTAGGTGTAATTCAAGTCTAATTTATATTTCAATAATATTATAATTTATTAATGATGAAAAAAATAATTATACTCCTTTCCTTTTTCACATACAGTCAAATTCTGCATTCACAAGAAAATTTCACTAGGAAGGACAGTCTTTTTGGTGGGTTAAGGCCAGAAAGAACCTGCTTTGACGTATTGAAATATAAATTAAATATCAAAATTAATCCTTCCGAAAAATCAATTGTAGGATTTAATGAAATTCAATTTAAAATAGTAGAAAATACTTCCAAAATTCAGTTGGATTTATTTGAAAACATGAAAGTGGATAGTATTATTTTGAATTCAAAAAAACTAAAATATAAAAGAGAATTCAATGCTGTTTTTATTGATTTCGAACAATCAATTGCACAAAATTCAATTGAAAAATTACAGTTTTATTATTCAGGAAAACCCTTAATTGCAAAACATGCTCCGTGGGACGGGGGTTTTGTTTGGAATAAAGATTCAAATGGAAAAGATTGGGTGGGAGTTGCTGTTCAGGGAACAGGAGCTAGTTTGTGGTTTCCTTGCAAAGATTCACAATCGGACGAACCCGATTTTGGAGCAAGTATAAAAGTGGCTGTCCCGAATGGACTTATTGAGGTTTCAAACGGAAAATTTATTGGAAACGAAGACTTAAAAAATGGCTATACTCGCTGGGATTGGGAGGTGAAATATCCTATAAATTCGTATGATATAACCATTAATATTGGCGATTATGTTCATTTGGGTGAAAACTATAAAGGATTGAACCTTGATTATTATGTTTTGAAAGAAAATGAAGAAAAAGCGATTAAGCAATTTGAAGAAGTAAAACCAATGTTGGATTGTTTTCAAAGCAAATTTGGTCAATATCCATTTTTTGAAGATGGATATAAATTAGTTGAAACTTCCTATTTAGGTATGGAACATCAAAGTGCTGTTTCTTATGGTAATAAATATAAAAAAGGGTATCAAGGTAGCGACTTATCAGATACTGGAATTGGTTTGCTTTTTGATTTTATAATTGTTCATGAAAGCGGACATGAATGGTTTGGAAATAGTATAACATCAAAGGATATTGCCGATATGTGGATTCATGAAAGCTTCACCTGTTATTCTGAATCGGTATATTTAGAGTGTAATTATGGTTATGAAAAAGGGCAAACCTATATCAATGGGCTTAGACGAAATATAAAAAATGATATTCCAATTATTGGGAAATATGGTGTTGGAAATGAAGGTTCGGGAGATATGTATTATAAAGGAGCATTGATGCTAAATACGATTCGCCATATTGTTAACGATGACAATAAATGGTGGCGAGTAATTTTCAATTATTCAAGAAAATTCAGTCATAAAATAATTGATACCGAAACTGTTATTGATTATTTTAATACTGCAACTGGAATGGATCTTACTCCGGTTTTTGATCAGTATTTGAATAAAATCGAGATTCCTTTGTTAGAAATAAAAAGAAATAAGAAAAAATTAGAATTTAGATGGAATTCAGAGATAGAGCGTTTCGCAATGCCAGTAGATTTGAATTTCGATGGTAAAAAAATTAGAATAAATCCAACTACAAAATGGTCAAAATCTAAATTTAAACTTAAAGAAGATTCAAAATATGAAGTCCTAACGAATGATTTTTTTATTACAGTTTCAATAAATTAAAGCTTTCATCGTTTCAATCCTGTTTATTTTTCCTGTTTCAGTTTCAATAAATTGGGGAACAAAATAGGTTTCTTTTGGTTTTTCAAAAACGTTTAACTCGCCGAAAACAGAATCTTGCAAAACAATTTTATTGCCCTCAATAACAAGAATTAATTTATCGCCCAAAAGTGCATCGGGAATTCCGATTATAAAAAAACGAGCTTTAATATTAGAAGCCAGTTTTGTTTCTATCTGTTCTGGAAAAAGTTTCACTCCCCCGCTATTTACCACCGAATCTATCCTTCCTAGATATACAAATTGAGTTTCGTTTATCACTGAAACTAAATCGTTTGTAGCAATATTTTGATTTGAAATTCTTGGAGCATTTATCACAAGGCAATCACGTTGATCCGTAAATATTGTTATGTTAGGCAATACCGTGAATGACTCCTCTCCTATTTTTTTTGCGGCAAAATGCGAAATGGTTTCGGTCATACCAAAAGTTTCATAAATTGAACCTTTTTTGTTAGTTAATTCGATTTGTAAATGCGGATTCATTTTTGCCCCACCTATAATCAAAGTCTTAATTAAATCTAATTTGTCAATTGAATTTTGTACTTGCATCGGAACCATAGCGGCAAAATCATATTTTTTTAAACTCTCCAAAGGAGTTGAAGATGGCTCGACACAGTCTAATTCTAATCCTAAAACCAAAGCGCGAACTAGCATCATTTTTCCAGCAATATATTGAGATGACAAACAATTTAAGGCCGAATTTCCAGGTTTTAAATCAAAGAATAAACCAGTTGCAATTGCAGATTCAACCATTGCTTTTTTTGAAATAGAAATTGTTTTTGGAAGCCCCGTAGATCCTGAAGTTTGGGTATCAATAAAATCAGAGTCATTTAGCCATTGAGAAAGAAATAGACCGATTTGTTGTTCATAATAGAGTCCTTTTTCAATTAAATCATTTGCTTTTTGAAGTAATGATTTTGCATCAAAAGCAAGACCATTTAGTCGAAAATCCTTATGAATATCCCGAAATGAATTAGTGTTCATCATTAACTATTTGGTCTTCTACGACAATATTTCCAGCTAATTTTTCTTTCCAATTTGTCCAATTATATTTTTTTGACATAATAAAAAGCAATAAAGGATAAACAAAAATTACGGGTAAAACAATATCGAAACCAGCAGTTGGATCAGAAATGTCTTTCAATATCGAATTCGTTTGAAGCGCCGAATAATCGGAAGTGACTAATAGTGCGGCGATTAGATTATTGGCTGCATGAAAACCAAGTGCGAGTTCCATACCTTCGTCCATGAGAGTCATTATTCCCAATACTAAACCAGTTCCGATATAGAAAACCAAAACGATATATCCCATTTTTGAAACTTCTGGATTTAGTATGTGCATAGAGCCAAAAATCACAGAAGTCATCAATAGTGGAAACCATTTATTTTTTGATAAATTGGCAAAACCCTGCATCAAATAGCCTCTGAAAATATATTCTTCTGTACTAGTTTGAACTGGAATTAGCACGATTGCAATTATAAATAATATTAAAAAAGGTATAGGTTTAAAAGTGACTACAAAATCTTCTGGAGCAGAATAATAGCCAATTGCAGTGGTAATAATAGTAAACAAAGCCCATATTGAAAAAGAGAAAAATATTCTATTCCAATCTACTTTTTTTCTAGATGTTGTGACAGATAGAAAGGTTTGTTTATGAAAATATTTAACTACAAAATAAAAGCAAACTAAGGCGACTGCAAACGAAAAAAGCATCAAAAAAAGAAGCAAATTAGAATCTAAAACCTTCATCATTTCGGCTTCGTTGGAAGGAAAGTGTTTATCTTCTATAAATACTTTAATTAAAATCGCTATCAGAAGTGGAATTTGACCGATTAACGAACCAAAAATTATCATTACCGACCCAACTATATATTTCCAAAATTTGTTTTCGGGAGAAATGCCTTGTTCTATAAACATAGTGAAAAAGTATTTGTATTATTTTATGGTACTAAATTAGTTTAAAATTTAGATTTAATCCATTTCTTTGCAAAAAAA
>CAIJXW010000055.1 GCA_903824755.1 uncultured Bacteroidota bacterium
AATCTTCTTTTTTCAAGACATAAGCAATCCGAACTTGATTAAGTCCCACATTTCCAGTCGAATAAAATCCAGCAGCAGGAGCTAACATAATTGTCTCTTTATTTAAATCATAAGATTCTAACAACCATTGCGAAAAATCATCAGCATTAGCAACAGGCAATTCGGCAATACAATAAAACGCCCCTTTTGGCTTAGTTACTTTTACACCTTCAATAGTTTGCAATTCTGAAATCAATATATCACGTCTCGAACGATATTCATTAATTACATCATCAAAATAACTTTGTGGAGTATCCAAAGCAGCTTCACTAGCAATTTGTGCAAATGTAGGAGGACTTAAGCGTGCTTGTGCAAATTTCATCGCAGTAGCCATTAACTCTTTATTTTTAGAAACTATACAGCCAATTCTCGCCCCACACATACTATATCTTTTCGAAACCGAATCAATCATAATCGCATTTTCCTCAATTCCAGGAATATTAATAACAGAATAATGAATGTCTCCATCATACGTAAACTCCCGATACACTTCATCAGCAATCAAAAACAAATCATGTTTTTTCACCAAATCAGCCAGTTGCATCATCTCTTCTTTTGAATATAAATAACCTGTAGGATTCCCAGGATTACAAATCAAAATGGCTTTGGTTTTTGATGTAATTAATTTTTCAAATTCCGAAATAGGAGGTAAGGCAAACCCACTTTCCAAAGTCGAAATCACAGGAATTACATTCACTCCAGAAGCAGTCGAAAATCCATTATAATTTGCATAAAATGGCTCAGGAATAATAATTTCATCACCAAAATCCATCGTGCTACCCATCGCAAACAACAACGCTTCAGAACCTCCAGTAGTAATTATAATATCCTCAAAATCAATAGGTAAATTATGATTTCTATAATATGCAGACAACTTTCTACGATAACTTTCAAAACCAGCAGAATGACTATATTCTAATACTTTGATATCTAGATTCTTAATAGAATTCATCGCTACCTCAGGAGTAGCAATATCAGGCTGACCAATATTTAGATGATACACTTTATTGCCCTTACTTTTTGCAATATCAGAAAAAGGCACCAATTTTCTAATTGGCGATTCGGGCATCTGCTTGCCCTTTTTTGAAACTATCGGCATGATATATTTATTTAATTTTTGAATTACAAATTTGCGATTTTTTCTATAAAAAACCATCATAAGACTTCACGAATATCACAAAAAAAACGCCTCTAATGAAGCGTCTATTATATACAAATATTAATTTTTCGGAATCGGTTTCTGTTTCTCAAGCAAATTAACAGCCTCTTTCACAATAACTTCCCCCTTAATTTTCAATGCAACCATACCACCCGAAACATTCACAGCATTAGACTCAACCGTAATCGTTTTGCGAATCGGCCCAGGATTCATATTATATTTCACATCAATTTTTCCAATTTTTCCAGGCAAAACAGGCTCCGTAGGCTTCGTCACCACCGTACAGCCACACGTTGACTGAACATTCGAAATAATCAAAGGCAAATCCCCAGTATTTCTAAACTCAAAAACCCGAATCCCACTATCACTATCCTTCGAAATCAATCCGAAATCAATCGTATTTTCCTTGGCAAGAAACTCGATTTTTGCTCCCACTTGTCCAAAACTAAAAATGCTCATCATCACAAAACCCATCAAAAACAAAAACTTTCTCATAATTTCACCCCTTTAGTTAATCCTCGTAAATTTACGCCCTTTTAATTAATCGACAAATATTTATTTCGCTTTTTATAGTCTATTTAATTATTTACTTTTGTACCAATATCAAAAATCGACAAACTGCAGTTTCCTTTTTTTTTTGAAGCAAATTGTTCGAGCTTTTTTAGATATCATTTTCCTGCTTTTCGTTTCAATCCTCGCCAAAAAAAGGCGAGGGATTTTCACTACAATCAGGGCTAATTAATAAATTATTTGAATTTTTATATAATTTCGGATTACAAAATAAGACATAAAAAATATTAAAATGACAATCCCAGCACAGTTCAACGCTAAAATTATCGAAGATAAATGGTACGAATATTGGATGAAAAATAACTATTTTCATTCAACACCCGACCATAGAACCCCATATACTATTGTCATTCCACCACCCAATGTAACCGGAGTGCTACACATGGGACACATGCTCAACAACACAATTCAAGACGTTCTAATTCGCCGAGCCAGACTCAAAGGCTTCAACGCTTGTTGGGTGCCAGGAACCGATCACGCCTCAATTGCTACCGAAGCAAAAGTAGTAGCAAAACTCAAAGCAGAAGGAATAAATAAAGACGATTTGACCCGTCAAGAATTTCTAGACCACGCCTGGGAATGGACAGACAAATACGGAGGTGTTATTCTAGACCAACTAAAAAAATTAGGAGCCTCCTGCGATTGGGAACGAACAAAATTCACAATGGATCCAGACATGTCAGCCTCTGTGATTCATTCATTTATAGATCTACACAAAAAAGGACTAATATATAGAGGGTTCCGAATGGTAAATTGGGATCCAGAAGCAAAAACAACGCTCTCTGACGAAGAAGTTATCTATGAAGAGCAACAGATC
>CAIJXW010000056.1 GCA_903824755.1 uncultured Bacteroidota bacterium
ATATCAACATATTCATCTAATTCAGAAGAATTTTCTACGTTTTTAATAGAATCAAAAATCAGTTGTAGGTTACTTTTTTTATCTTTCAAATAATTCCCTACTTTTATAAATTGATGAGTATAATTTTGGTTAAATTCCTTACCTTTTTCAATTACTAAATTTTGATGATTAGTTAATAATTTAATAAACTCATTTTTATCTTCTATTATATCAATTAAACCATTACCATCTTTATCAAATTGAGTAATTATTTTATTCTTTATTTCTGATAATTCATTTTCTGAAGATTTCATTCTATCAATTGTTGAGTTTTCCCAATCAATATATTGAGAAATACCAATTGTGATTAAATCTTGAAAAAAAGAAGAAATTTCATTATTGTTGAAATCAAATCCTTTAAATGTGTTATTTGGATTTCCAAACCACATAAACGTACCATTTTTAATCTGACCATTACTCAATAAACAAAAAAATTGGTTATAAGTAAAAAAAATACCCTCATTTTCATTTCCGAAACCAAACCTACTTCTTGACAACATTCTTTTTATTCCCCAATTTTGTTTTTCATCAAATGATAATTTATTAAATTCATTTTCATCATATTCAATTAACTTAAATCCATTTATGAGTTCGTTGATTCTTAATTTAAAACTTGTATCATTTCTTAAATTATACCAATTATCTCTTTTGGAGTCAAACAATCCTTTAGATTTTAGTTTTTTATTCATTATATCAACTGATAAATAAAATTCACTTTTATGATATTTTTCTTTAACAGTATCAATAAATTTTTTTTCATCCAAGTGAAACTCTTCGTCATAACTTAATTTAAATACTTTTCCCGTCTCAACTATACAGTATTCATTTGTACTATAATTGTTATCGTCTTTTTTGTTCTTTATTTTAAATGTATTGGAACTCATTTTTAAAATCTTTAAATTAAGTTACTAATGTAATATTTTATTTATAAAAGTTAATATGGTTATTAAAATTTTCATGAATCAATTATCTTTTTAATCTTAGTTCAATACAATATAGGTTTTGTGTAACTACCGGATTTATTTTATTCAAAAAAGGGTATTTGACCCGTTTTTTTACAGAGGTCAAATTTTTTCCCACTGGAACTTTGATAGTTTGATTTAAGGGTTTAATATTAAAGACCCATTAGTTGATTTACTTTACTCATATAAATCTCTAATGGAAGTAATCCATCATCAAATAAGTTTTTCAGTTTTACTAATTCCTCTTTGATATTTTCATGAACAACCTTTTCTTTTCCTTTTGTTGGAGTTTCAATTAGATTGAAATTAAAAACCTTATCGTTGTTTTCCATTCTATCCTCTTTCAATACATCATAGTATCTATCGAAAACCTTTTGACTATTGTGACCAGATAATGACATTATGGTTCTAATAGGTTTACCACTTTGAATTTGTTCTCTAATAAAAGTTCTCCTCCCAATGTGTGAAGAGATTACTTCGTAAAGTGGAACTGAAACTTGTGTACCTTCAACTACTGTTGAATCAAGATTGAATTTTGGAAATTTAACCCCTCTATTTAATTTTATTATCTCACTAATAACTTTGATATGTTTATTGAACTTTTGGTTTGAAATTGGATTTCCAAAATCAGTTCTTGGGAAAAGATAATCAACACGAGTTTTATTTTTACTGTATTTTTTCCAAATATTAAATGTTAGAAGATTAACAGGAACTCTTACAATTTTATTTGTTTTCTCACTTTGATAACTAAACTCTCCTTTGGTTCTATCGTTTTCATCAAACTCAAAATTATCCACCCTAATCTTTACAACATCACCAAACCTACAACCAACCCCACATAAAAACAACAACATATCTTTGTACACTTCAAAAGATGTGTACACAACTTTTCCTTCTTTTGTATTTACTTTATCTTCAATGTATTTTACATCTGAACCTTTCTCAGTTATGTATTTAGTGTGTGATGGATTTTCTATATTAAATTCATCAAATTTATAAATGGACATTACCTCATCACGAGTTAAAAAAATCACATCTCTAATAGGTTCTTTCAAACTTTTCCTCGGTTTAGGAACTTTGAAATATATTTGATGTGAAGTTTGTAACCATGTACTGAAATTAACCAATACTTTCATTCGTTTCTTAATAGTAGAAGATTGTAATCCTTTTTTATCACACCATCTAATTAACCCCTCTACCCAATCAACTGTGATATCGGTTAGGAGTAATTTACACTTCTCTTTTAATTGATATTCTTCTGTATAATTTATAACATCTTTAATCGAAGAATTTAAACTTCTAACGTAAGAAATCCTATTTGTATAAACATCTGAATTAATCCAAATTTTATAATTTTCGAATAGAATTTGAAAGTGAATATCTTCTAATGATTTCTTAATTTTTTTAACCTCAACACTTCTTAAATGAGATTTGACCAAATCAGTGTTTGGAATTCCTCCATCTTTCTGTATTTGAAAAATAATATCATCTAATTCCTTAATCTTCTGTTTAAGTAAGAAGTTTTTATAAACGGAATCGACATCGGTTTTTTTGATTGGTTCTTTTTTATTAGTCTTTTCCCAATCTTGATTCCAATCCTTAATCTTACAAGTAACCTCAGTAGTAATATTTAATCTTTGTTTATCAAAGTAATATCTTAACATTACCGACAACTCGTCTGAAACATCATATAATTCCGATTTTTTTCTGTAATTCAATGATAGAAAATATCCCATAATTATTTGTTTAGTCTTTCAAAGATAGACAATTATGGTACACAATATGGTACACAATAACAAAAAATTAGTCTTGAAAATAAAAAAACCCTTTAAAATAAAGGGTTTTGAGAGATTGGTTGTGGTCCCACCTGGGCTCGAACCAGGGACCACCTGATTATGAGTCAGGTGCTCTAACCAGCTGAGCTATAGGACCAGTTAGGAGGTTGCAATATTACCACTATTTTTAATTTATTGCAAGTGTTTTTTACTTTTTAATATTTGGCTTTTTCACCTGTTGATTTATAGAATGTTAGCCGCAACTATTCTTTTATTTCTTGGCACAATTCTATCAAAACACCATTGGTGCTTTTCGGGTGGAGAAACGCAACGAGTTTATTGTCGGCTCCCTTTTTTGGAATTTCGTTCAAAACCAAAAACCCTTCTCCCTTTAATCTTGCAATTTCACCAAGAATATCAGTTACCTCAAATGCGATGTGATGAATTCCTTCTCCACGCTTTTCGATAAATTTTGCGATAGGACTTTCTGGATTAGTGGCTTCTAATAATTCGATTTTGTTCGGGCCGCACTGAAAAAAAGAGGTCTTCACGCCTTCGCTTGCCACTTCTTCTGTTTTATAGACTGAAGTCCCTAATAGTTTTTCAAAAATAATATTAGAAACTTGAAGGTCTTTTACGGCAATTCCGATGTGTTCAATTTTTTGCATTTTATAAATTTATAATCTTTAAAAATTTGTAGTTTTTGGTATGTAAAGATAAAAAACTTTATGTCTTTTATAGTTTGAAACTATAAAACTCAAAAAAATCGTATTTTTGCAATATGGAAACAAATAGACAGAAAAAAATAGGCGGTGTGATCCAAAAGGATTTAGTGGATATATTGCAAGGTGAAGTGAGAAAAAACGGCATTTCCAATTTGGTTATTTCGGTATCCAAAGTAAGTGTAACCACAGATTTATCAGTAGCAACGGTGCATTTGAGTATTTTTCCGCAAGAAAAAGCAGCCGAAACATTAGTAGCTATCAAATCAAATACTAAACTTATAAAACATGATTTGTCACAACGCGTAAAACTACAATTACGAAAAGTGCCTAATCTTACTTTCTTTATTGACGATTCTTTGGATTATATAGAGAAAATAAATAATGCCCTTTCGGCAAAAGAAAACCCCATCGAAAATCGCGAATTATTGGAACATCGCAAAAAAATATAATTTGAATTTTTCGCTTTACATAGCCAAACGCTACCTGAAAAGTGCTAGCAAAAACAATGCGATAAACATTATAAACGGCATCGCTTCTCTAGGAATTATTACTGGGGCAATGGCTTTGTTTGTAGTGCTATCTGTTTTTAGTGGCTTAGTGAATTTTAGTTTGTCGTTTAGCAATGATTTTGATCCCGACATGAAAATCATGCCTTCGGTGGGAAAAACTATTCTGGTTTCGGCCGATCAAGAGCAAAAAATAAAAACGATAAATGGCGTAGCTAATTATAGCAAAATTATTGAGGAACGAGTGCTTTTTTTATTTAACGGAAAAGAACAAGTTGCCTATTTGAAAGGGGTTGACTCCAAATTTAATAAAGTTAATAATGCCGAAAAAACATTATTTGAGGGGCAATGGCTAAGCCAAAACACCAATCAAGTAGTTGTGGGTTACGGAATTGCTCAAAAATTATCGCTTGGTTTATTTGATTATAATAATGTGTTTGAGGTTTTTGTGCCAAAAGCAGGAAAAGGAACTATTGAAAGTACTGACGAAGCTTTTCGGACTTCCGAATTAACGCCTATTGGAATTTATGCCATCAGCGATGATTTAGATGCGAAGTATGTTTTTTGTGATTTAGGTTTGGCACAAGAGATTTTAGATTTAAAGCCCACTCAGTTTTCTAGTATTGAACTAAAACTGAAGCCAAATGCGGACGAAGCGACTGTCAAAAAAAACTTGGCTGGTATATTTGGTGAAAACACAATCATAAAAAATCGCTCCCAGCTAAATGACGCGCTCTACAAAATGCTAAATACCGAAAATATTGCGGTCTATTTGATTTTTACTTTGGTGATTATTATTGCCCTTTTCAATTTGATTGGCGCCCTAATCATGATGATTTTGGACAAAAAAGCGAATCTAAAAACGCTATATAATCTTGGGGTAGAAGTGCCTCAGTTGCAAAGAATATTTCTCTTTCAGGGGACTTTGTTGAGTATTTTTGGGGGTGTTGTTGGGTTGATAATTGGTATAATAATAGTGCTAATTCAACAGCAATTTGGTTTAATAATGATTACGCCCACACTGGCTTATCCTGTTGTTTTTTCTTTCAAAAACGTATTTATTGTGCTAGCAACCATTTCAATTTTAGGGTTTATAGCATCGCTAATTGCTAGTAGTCGTGTGAGAAGGAAATTATTAGAATAAATTATATAAAGCTATAATCCATATAGGCCTCTTCGATTTCATTTAGGGCGTCAAATAATTCTTCGGGGGTGCTTAGAGTTACTAGTTTTTGTCGGTGTTCTTTGAAGGATTGAATTCCTTTGAAGTAGTTAGAATAATGAGGTCGTGTTTCTACAATTCCCAGGCGTTCTCCTTTCCATTCCATTGCCCAAGTGAGATGATTTCGGACGGCTTCTACCCGATTGCCAACTGTTGGTTTTGCTAGGTGTTGGCCTGTGTTGAAGAAGTGTTTGATTTCGTTGAAAATCCAAGGATATCCGATGGCGGCTCGACCAATCATGATTCCGTCTATGCCGTATTCGTTTTTATAGTGTAGTGCTTTTTCGGGAGAATCGATATCGCCATTTCCAAAAATAGGCATCGTTATTCTTGGATTATTTTTCACTCTGGCAATGTGTGACCAATCGGAATGGCCTTTATACATTTGGGCTCGTGTTCTAGCGTGAATGCTCAAAGCGGCAACCCCAATATCCTGTAAACGCTCGGCAACCTCATCGATGTTTATTGAATTTTCGTCCCACCCCAATCGTGTTTTTACGGTTACGGGCAAATGGGTGCTATCGATAACGGCTTGGGTGAGTCTAATCATTAGATCGACATCTTTTAGGACTCCTGCTCCTGCTCCTTTGCAAACTACTTTTTTTACGGGACAGCCAAAATTGATATCGATAATATCGGGATTTACGGTCGAGACTATTTTTGATGAAAGTGCCATTGCTTCTTCGTCTCCGCCAAAAATTTGGATTCCGACAGGGCGTTCATAGTCAAAAATATCTAATTTCATTCGGCTTTTGATGGCGTCACGAATTAGTCCTTCGGAGGAAATAAATTCAGAATACATCAAATCGGCTCCGTATTGTTTGCACAATCTACGAAATGGCGGATCGCTGACGTCTTCCATCGGGGCAAGAAGTAATGGAAAATCAGGAAGTTCTATATTGCCAATTTTTATCAATGTGTTTTTTTTGCAAAGATAGAATTTTTAGATGAAAAGATATTGCTCTTTAAATATAGGTGTTAGTTTGTTATTTTAGGACTTTGAAACTGCTGAATTTAAACTATATTTGCAGTTAAATTGTGTGTGCGTGAGGGATAGAAGCGGCATCCTTTTGTGTAGCGTTAGCGGAGCAAAAGATAGAGCGGATAGCCCGACCCGAAGTTGCGAGGACGTCAGGACGATGCAATCTGGAGGGTCACGCCCTGAAAAAAATCAGGATAAACCAAATAAAATACAGCTACAGAGAATGAAACATATTAGAAATTTTTGCATTATTGCTCATATTGATCATGGAAAAAGTACGCTTGCGGATCGTTTGCTTGGTGCGACACAGACGGTTACTGCTCGTGAGGAAAAGGCTCAATTGCTTGACAATATGGATTTGGAGCGGGAGCGGGGCATCACTATAAAGAGTCATGCGATCCAGATGGAATATACGTATAAAGGGGAGGAATATATTTTGAATTTGATTGACACTCCTGGTCATGTGGATTTTTCGTATGAAGTTTCGCGTTCGATTGCGGCTTGTGAAGGGGCTCTTTTGATTGTTGATGCGGCACAGAGTATTCAGGCACAAACGATTTCTAATTTGTATTTGGCGTTAGAGAATGATTTGGAGATTATTCCTGTATTGAATAAGGTGGATTTGCCAAGTGCTAATCCTGAAGAGGTTAGTGATGATATTGTGGATTTATTGGGTTGCAAACTGGAAGAAATTATTCATGCTTCGGGGAAAACTGGTTTTGGTGTCGAAAATATTTTGGCTGCCATTATCGAAAGGATTCCTCCGCCGAAAGGGAATGTTGATGAGCCTTTGCAGGCATTGATTTTTGATTCTGTTTATAATCCATTTCGTGGAATTGAAGTTATTTTTCGGGTAAAAAACGGACAAATAAAGAAAGGTCAGAAGATTAAATTTATGGCTACGGGCAACGAATATTTTGCGGACGAAATTGGCACATTAAAATTGAACCAAGTCCCGAAACAAGTGATTTCTGCGGGCGATGTTGGGTATTTAATTTCGGGAATAAAAGAGGCGAAAGAAGTAAAAGTAGGCGATACGTTGACAGATGCAAAAACGCCTACAACCAATATGATTACTGGTTTTGAAGATGTGAAACCGATGGTTTTTGCGGGTATTTATCCTGTTGACACAGAGGATTATGAGGAATTGCGTAACTCGATGGAAAAATTGCAGTTGAATGATGCTTCGCTGGTATTTTTGCCAGAAAGTTCGGCAGCTTTAGGATTTGGATTTCGATGTGGGTTTTTGGGCATGTTGCACATGGAGATTATTCAGGAACGACTTGAGCGTGAATTCAATATGACTGTAATCACGACAGTTCCTAACGTTTCGTATTTGGCCTATACCAAAAAAGATCCCGAAACGCCATTAGTGGTAAATAATCCATCAGATTTGCCCGAGCCGTCACGACTAGACCATGTGGAAGAGCCGTATATTAAGGCTACTATAATTACTAAATCAGATTTTGTTGGCAATGTGATGTCGCTTTGTATTGAAAAAAGAGGCTTGATTACGAACCAGACCTATTTGACTACGGAACGTGTAGAGCTAACTTTTGATATGCCTCTGGCGGAAATTGTTTTTGATTTTTATGACCGACTAAAAACGGTTTCGAAGGGATATGCGTCTTTTGATTATTCGCCTATTGGCATGCGAACTTCAAATCTAGTAAAAGTAGATATTCTATTGAATGCTACGATTGTAGATGCTTTGTCATCATTAATTCATGTTGATAATGCCTATCAAATTGGTAAAAAAATGTGCGAAAAATTGAAAGAATTAATTCCACGTCAACAATTTGATATTCCGATTCAAGCAGCAATTGGAGTGAAGGTAATTTCGCGAGAAACTATAAAAGCCCTTCGTAAAGATGTTACTGCAAAATGTTATGGTGGAGATATATCTCGGAAGAGAAAATTATTAGAAAAGCAAAAAAAGGGTAAAAAGAGAATGCGTCAAGTGGGTAATGTAGAAATTCCTCAAGAAGCTTTTATGGCAGTATTGAAATTAAACGATTAGATAACGTTATTATTTTTTTGTTTTTTTGTGATTTTTTCTTAATTTTATAAGGAATTCATGCTAGAGAATTATGAAAAAGATTCTTCTGTTTGCTTTAATCTCTTGTATTTCAATTTCTTATTTTCAAGGAATTGTTGTTGACACTACTTCTATGTCTGTTCCTGAATTGATAGAAACAGAATTATTGCCAAATGCTTGCTCGGGGGCAACCAACTTTCAGTTTTCTTCGCATCTTGGAATTGGAAAATTCACAAACACAAATCCAGTTTTTCCGTTTATGAATGGAATTATTCTTATTTGCCTCCAATGCTAGTCTATTTTCAAGATACAATGAACCAATTCTACTAAGTCAGAAATAAATATGATGAGAGAAATAACTGTCTTACCCGTTATATTTACTTCTACATTTATATCTTCTGTGAACGCTCTTGATATAAATAAATTAACATTTGCCTAACTCGACTTTTCAATAACTACTGTTATTGGGTTATATTCACAATCGTTTCCAACATTTGGAGCGTTTTGACAATAATAAAATCATCGATATCGTTGACTGGGATGGCATTTCCAACGGAAAAATGCTCTCATCAACCGATTACTGGTTTCAAGTAAATTACATAATAAATCAAACCGAGCATGTGTTTAGGTTCATTTTAGTATGAAACGATGATTTTTTGAAAAAACCATTGGCAACTTTGTACCTTTGCATTTCATAAAATAGATTTATAATGATTGAAGATAAAAATCCACAAAGAACAAGTATTGCACAATTAGGAGAATTTGGCTTGATAGAGCATTTAACCAAAAACTTCACCATTAACCAACCTTCTACAATAAAAGGAATTGGTGATGACGCAGCAGTTCTTGATTTTGGAACAAAAAAAGTTGTAGTTTCCACTGATTTGTTGATTGAAGGTGTCCATTTTGATTTGGCCTATATGCCGCTAAAACACTTAGGATACAAAGCAGTAGTAGCAAACATTTCTGATATTTGTGCAATGAATGCAAAAGCAACTCAAATCACAATTTCTGTTGCCGTTTCAAATCGTTTTCCACTTGAAGCTTTAGATGAATTATTTTCTGGAATTACAATCGCAGCAAATGAATATAAAGTTGATGTTATAGGTGGAGATACTACTTCGTCACAAAAAGGATTAATCATAAGCATTACCGCAATTGGCGAAGCAGATTCCGAAGAACTTATCTTTAGGAATGGAGCCAAACAAACCGATTTATTAGTGGTCTCGGGCGATATTGGGGCAGCCTATATGGGTTTGCAGGTTTTAGAAAGAGAAAAACAAGTCTTTCAGGTCAACCCAAATTCGCAACCCGATTTGGATATGTATTCTTACTTAATTGAAAGACAGCTAAAGCCCGAAGCTAGAAAAGATATTCGGACACTCCTTCACGCTTTGGAAATAAAACCAACAGCAATGATTGATATTTCTGATGGGTTGTCTTCAGAGATTATGCACATTTGCAAACAATCTGAAGTGGGTTGTAATTTATATGAAGATAAATTGCCCCTCGATCCACAACTAATTTCAACTTGTGAAGAATTTAATATCGATGCAACAACGGTGGCTATTAATGGCGGCGAAGACTATGAATTGTTGTTTACGATTGGCATGGCGGATTTTGACAAAATAAAAGGAAATCCAAATTTTACAATAATTGGGCACATGACTCACAAAAGCGAAGGTATTCACTTGATAACGAGAGCCAACACAAAAATCCCCCTAAAAGCAAGAGGTTGGGACGCTTTGAGCGAAGAATAATAAACCCAGAATACTATCCCAACTTATTGTTGGGATTTTTTTTGGTATAAATTAATGTTAAATCCTATTTAAATGAAAATAAATTTAAAATAATATCGTAATATTGCGATATGGGAATAACAAAAACAATCGGTTTCTCTGACGAAACCAACGAAATGTCCGAAATTCTAAAAGCTCTGGGACATCCAGCGCGACTGGAAATAATTAAACACATCATGAAATCACCTACTTGTATTTGTGGAGATATTGTCGAAATTTTGCCGTTATCGCAATCTACAGTTTCAAAACATTTATCCGAATTAAAAAAAGTTGGACTCATAAAAGGAACCATTTCTGGAAACAGTATTTGCTATTGCATCAATGAAAATACCTATACTAAAATTCGTAACTTTATAACTACACTGAATATTAATCAAATTTCTTCGGAATGTTGCTAAAAGAAAAAATAATGAACTGGAACGAATTTAAAACACAATTGGCTGAAAATCCAGGACTTCATTTGCAATTTGAATTTGCTGAAAATCAAAGAGTAAGTCCTTCTTTTCATATCACCGAAATCAAACAAGCAAACATTACTGCCGTAGATTGCGGCGGAAAGATAAATGCTTGGACAGAAGTAATTGTGCAACTATGGGAGCCAAACACAGACCAAAAAGAACGCTCGATGCCTATTTCAAAAGCAATGGCGATAATTGATTTGGTTGAAAAAACAGTACCACTAAATCCAAATAGTATTGTAAAAATTGAGTTTGGAAATGACCATTTTGAAACACGTCAAATGCTCCCTCAAGATTTCGAAATCATCAACGATGAATTTATCGTTAGATTAATTGCCGATAGAACCCAATGCAAAGCAATAGGCAGAGGCGAATCGTGCGGAACCCCTAAACCAAAAGTAAAAATATCCGACATTCAAAATAGTTGTTGCTCATCTGAGACTGGATGTTGTTAAAGTTTAATCTATGAAAAACCTACTAATTAAATACAAAAAACCAATAATAATTACCATTGGAATTACCATTTTGAATATTGTTTTTGGCTTTGATGCACGATTTACTATCATCAATTTATTATGGCTTTTAGTATGAAAAAAATTCTAGTTCTCTGCACAGGAAATTCATGTAGAAGTCAAATGGCACATGGCTATTTGCAACATTTCGGGAAAAACAAATTAGAAGTATATAGTGCTGGCGTAGAAATTCATGGTCTAAATCCATTTGCAATTGGAATTATGGCCGAAGACGGAATTGATATTTCAAGAAATACTTCAAATCATGTTGATGAATATTCCGATATAACGTTCGATTATGTGATTACGGTATGCGATAATGCCAAAGAGTCCTGCCCGTTTTTTCCTACACAAACAAAAACAATCCATCATAGTTTTGAAGACCCGTCAAAATCCTCAGGAACTTCCAAAGAATTAATAGCCGAATTTAGAAAAGTTAGAAACCAAATCAAGGAGTATTCAAAAAACTTTATCGAAACTTTATCTTCAATTTAACAGTTAATTATTTTAAAGCAATTAGATTTGTCAAAAACTAAAACTATACACTATGAAAAAATTATTTATTACTGGTTTACTATTTGCCTCAATTTTTGGATTTGGACAAAACAACACCCAACCTAAAACAGGTAAAAATGAATATAAAATTAACGCCTTCCTTCTTGTTTTTGGTGCTTTTGATGTAGGCTATGAAAGAGTTTTAAACGAAGAATCTGCGATTGGAGTTTCTCTTTTCGTTCCAATTATAGATGACATTCAAACAAAATTTATGTTGACTTCTTACTACCGATATTATTTTGGCCAAAAGCCAGCAACAGGTTTTTATCTTGAAGGATTTGGGTCGATAAATAATATAGATGATGAAATATATGTTCATACTCCAAACACTGACCCTGCATTTTATGACTATCAATATAAACGGATTAATGTCACAGATTTTGCCTTCGGTATTGGACTTGGTGGAAAATGGATTTCAAAAAAAGGAGTCACCTTTGAAATTAATACTGGTTTTGGAAGAAACCTTTTTAGTGAATATAATAAGTACGATAGAGATTATGAGTTTATTGGACGTGGCGGAATTTCTGTAGGTTACCGATTTTAACAAAAATAAATAAAAAGGCTTCTCAATCGAGAAGCCTTTTTATTTTATTAAAAGCCAATTATATTTTTGCCTTCATCAACCAGTTTTTCATCGAAACTTCATTTTCGATAATTACTTTTAAGTCCGAAATTTTTACGCGGTCTTGTTTCATCGTGTCTCTGTGTCGGATAGTCACCGTTTGATCTTCTATCGTTTGATGGTCAACCGTGATGCAAAAAGGCGTTCCTAAAGCGTCTTGCCTTCTATATCTTCTTCCAACAGCATCTTTTTCGTCATAGGTAACATTAAAATCCCATTTCAAATCATCAATAATTTGATGAGCAATTTCTGGCAATCCGTCTTTCTTCACCAACGGCAAAATGGCTGCTTTTGTAGGTGCTAATACTGATGGCAATTGCAAGACTGTTCTCACAGAGCCGTCTTCTAATGTTTCTTCTTTCAAAGAGTTTGCAAAAACTGCCAAGAACATTCTGTCTAATCCAACCGAAGTTTCAACTACATAAGGCGTATAATTTGCATTGGTTTCGGTATCAAAATATTGTAATTTCTTACCTGAAAATTTTTCATGTGCTTTCAAATCGAAATCAGTGCGAGAATGAATTCCTTCCAATTCTTTGAATCCAAAAGGGAAATTAAACTCAATATCGGCAGCCGCATTTGCATAATGTGCTAATTTTTCGTGATCATGAAAACGATAATTTTCTTTCCCTAATCCTAGTGATAAATGCCAATTCAAACGGGCGGTTTTCCAATGATCATACCATTGCATTTCTGTTCCTGGCTTAACAAAAAACTGCATTTCCATTTGTTCAAATTCCCGCATACGAAAAATAAACTGTCTGGCTACAATCTCGTTTCGAAAGGCTTTTCCTGTTTGTGCAATTCCGAAAGGAATTTTCATTCTTCCTGATTTTTGAACATTCAAGAAATTCACAAAAATTCCTTGAGCTGTTTCTGGACGCAAATATAAATCCATAGCAGTATCTGCAGATGCTCCTAGTTTTGTACCAAACATCAAGTTGAATTGTCGCACTTCTGTCCAATTTCTAGATCCTGTTTCTGGACATGCAATTTCCAATTCTTCAATTAGGGCTTCTACATCTTCTAGGTTTTCATCTCCTAAAGACTTTGCCATTCTTGCTAGAATTTCATTTTTTTTAGCTAAATATTCAACCACGCGAGCATTTGTAGCAACAAATTCTTCACGATTAAATGCCTCTCCAAAACGAATGCTTGCTTTTTCAATTTCTTTTTCGGCTTTTTGGTTGAGTTTTTCGGCATAATCTTCAATCAAAACGTCTGCTCTATATCTTCTTTTTGAATCTTTGTTGTCTATTAATGGATCGTTGAAGGCATCGACATGGCCCGAAGCCTTCCAGGTTGTGGGGTGCATCAATATTGCGGCGTCTAGACCAACGATATTTTCATTCATTTGCACCATCGATTTCCACCAATATTCTCTGATGTTTTTCTTTAATTCTACTCCGTTTTGTGCATAGTCATAAACTGCACTCAAACCATCATATATTTCGCTAGACGGAAAAATATATCCGTATTCTTTTGCATGCGAAACTACATTCTTAAATAAATCTTCTTGCTTTGCCATGTTGCAAAAATAGGAAAAGTGAAATTAATAAAGGAAGAAATTTTGCATTGCCGCCTATTTTTTTTATATTTTTGTGATATCTACCAAAAAAAATGTTCAAAAGTATCCTTGCCTTATTTTTCCCAAAAGTTTGTGTTGGTTGTAAATCGTTTTTATTGGCAAATGAAAATGTAATTTGCACACATTGTCGACATGAAATCCCATTAACAAATCACCATTTATATCCAGAAAACGAAGCGTTTATGAAATTTTATGGTCGTGTTCCTGTATCGTTTGTTGCTACTTTGTTTTATTATCACAAAAGAGGAATTGTCCAAGAAATTATCCATAGTTTGAAATATCGTGGAAAAGAGGAGATTGGGACCGTGCTTGGAGATTGGTATTCTGAGGAGTTAAAATCGGTTGTAAAAAATCTCAATATTGATGCAATTATTCCTGTTCCCCTCCACAAAAAACGCCTTCGTGAGCGAGGTTATAATCAGGTTGGCACTTTTGGGTTGGCACTTTCAAAAAATTTAGAAATTCCATATAACGAAACGCTTTTGCAAAGAAATATCTATTCTAAAGCACAAGTAAAAAAGAATTTTTCGGGGAGAACTGCTGTTTTGAGCACTATTTTTGATGTGACCTTTACCGAAAAAGACCACAACAAACACTTTTTGTTGATTGATGATGTTCTAACTACGGGTTCAACATTAGAGACGTGTTGTCTCGCATTGCAGAAAATCCCTGGCACTAAAATTAGTATTATTTGCATGGCAATGTCCCATTCGTAAGTAAATTCGTAATTCACTATTTTTTAGTACTAAAAAAAATACAAAACATTTTCTTTACACTAAATATAATTGTTATTTTGTGGCAAATCAATTTTAGATTTATGTTGAAAGTTAAAATTAAATATGCGTTTGTTTTACTACTAATAATTCTCATTGGCTGTGCCAAAAGAGGCACAATTACGGGTGGCTTTAAAGACACTATTGCCCCTGTTTTGAAAGCAAGTTTCCCTAAAAATTTTAGCACAAACTTCAAAGCAAATGAAATTAAGCTGACTTTTGACGAATATGTAAAACTAAAAGGCGTGAACAAACAACTCGTTATTTCGCCCCCAATGAAAACTCCTCCAGAGGTTTTGCCTTCAAATCCGAGTAAAATTATTACCATAAAAATAAAGGACACACTTCAGCCTGACATGACTTATAGTTTTAATTTTGGCCAAAGCATTACCGATAATAATGAGGAAAATCCATATAATCAGTTCAAATATGTGTTTTCGACTGGAAAACACATCGATTCTCTAGCTATTGGAGGCGTTGTGAAAGATGCTTTAAACAAAAACCCTGATAATTTTGTGTCGGTTATGTTATATGAAGTAAATTCAAAATATTCGGACTCCATAATCTATAAAAATCCGCCACGCTATATTACAAATACATTAGATAGCTTGAAAACTTTCAAATTAGAAAATATTAAAGCTGGAAAATATCTATTGGTAGCCCTAAAAGATGTAAACAACAACAATCTATTTAACCCAAAAATGGACAAAATAGGTTTCCAAAAACAATATGTTTCAATTCCGAATGATACTCTTTTTGAATTAGAATTATTCAAAGAAACACTTCCTTTTAAAGCGATAAAGCCTGTTCAATCTTCTGGAAATCGCCTTATTTTGGGCTATGAAGGAAAGCCAAAAAACACTACAATCGAACTGCGAAACGGAGCCGTTATTCTTCCTACAATAATTACAAAATTAGAGCAAAAAGATTCCCTCCAGGTTTGGTATAAACCCGTCAAAGTAGATTCTTTGCAAATGAAAGTAACCAATGAAAAATATAAAACAGATTTTACTTTTAAGATAAAAGCACAGAAAAAAGATACACTCAGTTTTTCGCCAAAACAAAGTGGTATTTTGCCATGGCGAGAAAAATTTACGGTAAATGCTTCGATTCCAATCGTAAAATTCGATAATTCTAAAATCAAAATTATTGACAAAGATTCTGTTGCTGTAGCATTTACGACCGAATATGACGACTATAATCAGCAATTAAAATTTGATTTTCCTAAACAGCCCTTACAAAAATATTCTTTTATGATTTTGCCAGGAGCGTTAGTCGATTTATATGACAATGTCAACGACACGCTTCGCTATTCTGTTGGTGTCAAAAACCTATCTGATTATGGTAATCTTCGGGTGAATTTGCTAAACATAAAACGCTTTCCTGTGCTGTTAGAATTGACAAATTCTAAAGGTGTTACGGTCGCTGCCGAATATTCGGAATCGAATTCAAGTGTTGATTTTACGGCAATTGAACCCGCAATTTATACTTTGAGAGTTATCTATGACGAAAACAAAAATAAAGAATGGGACGCGGGCAATTTTCTCGAGAAAAGGCAATCCGAAGAGGTAATTTATTTTCCAAAAGATATTGATGTTCGAGCAAATTGGGACATTGATCAGGCTTTTGATTTAGGTTTTAAAAAGTAATTAATGAGGTTTAATTCTTTCTCTTTTTTATAATTATTTTATACTAATTTCATCGATAAATAGAAACGCATCACCACCGAAGCCTTGATGCCAATCGGGTAGTTTTCCAAAATTATACGCTTTCACTTTTATATATTTTGCCTTGATTTCTTTAGCTAATTTATATTCAAAATTATGAATTTTATTTGCTTCCTCTTTTGGATTTATTTCATTTTTTACACTTCCTACAAGTGTGAAATTTAGATTATCATTCGACTCGAAATAATCGACTCGAGTTGGCATTAAAATCCAAGAACGAGAATCTTGAAGAAAAGTGGCACTAAGATTCGAAACGGTTTTCTCTGATTGCAAATCGATTATTGCCTCAAAATCCTGACCTTGATAACCTTGCCATTCGCCTTTTCGCCAGTTTTCTGTGCCTAAAATTCCATCGATAATTCCTTCATCGCCACCAGCAGTATATTGCGGGTTGTATTTTGATTGCAAAACAATTGTGTAGTTATTTGGTTTTTTAAAAAAGGTGGCAGAAACCATTTTGCTTTCTCCTTTGGTTTCTTTTAATTTGGCAAAAACCGTTGTACTTTGTTCAATAAAAAAAGGCTCTGAATATGGAAGCCACGCTGCTAGTTTTGGCGAGGTATTTTCGGGTACAACTTGATACAGCAAAACCCCATCGGTTTTTAGAGAACCCAATGAAACAGCCATCTTATCTTTGAAAGCTTTGCCTTCCGACTCAATCACTGGAACTGGAATAATTGTTTTTTGCGAGTTTGACTCAAAATTTTTATGTTCGGTTGAAATTTTTGAAGGCTCCGTTTTCGATCCGTCCTCCAAATTAATTTTTATGTTATCAAAATAAGGTTTTGTTTTCGTCCACTCTAAACTTCCTGGCGTCACGTTATAGATTCCCATCGAACTCAACACATACCAGGCACTCATCTGTCCGCAATCTTCATTTCCGATGAGTCCATCTGGAGAATTTTTATAGAAATTATCCAAAATATAATGAACTTTGGCGGTCGTTTTTTGTGGCTTTCCAATATAGTTATACAAAAATGCCATGTGATGACTTGGTTCGTTTCCGTGGGCATATTGACCGATTAAACCGGTGACATCGGCTTGTTCTCGCCCAGTAGTTTTGCTCTGGCTATTGAACATTTCGTCCAGTTTGGTCTCAAATTTTTCGTTTCCGCCATAGGCCACAATCATGCCAGGTATATCTTGTGGCACAAAAAAGGAATATTGCCACGAATTTCCTTCGGTAAAATTATTATTGATTTCTCTTGGATCGAATGGTTTGTTCCAGCCGCTATTTTTCTTTGGTCGCATAAAACCCGTATTCCAATCGAAGACATTTTTCCAACTTTGGGAGCGTTCTATAAAATAGTTATAGTCTTCATTTTTGTGTAAAATTTGAGCCATTTGTGCAATACACCAATCATCATAGGCATATTCTAAAGTTTTAGAAACGCTTTCGTGTTCGTCATCCATCGAAATAAAACCTTGTCTTTTATAGGCATCGAGTCCCAGATGGTCAAGCATTGCTGAATTTTTGGCGGCTTCAAAAGCTTTTTCATAGTCAAAACCTGTAATCCCTTTTGCCATTGCATCGGCAATAACCGAAACGGAATGATAGCCTATCATACAATCGGTTTCATTTGAAGCAAGTTCCCAAACAGGCAATCTTCCACCTTGTTCATATTGTTTTAGGAACGTGTTTATAAAATCGGCGGTGCGTTTTTTATCTATAATTGTATATAAAGGGTGGGCGGCTCGAAACGTGTCCCAAAGCGAAAAAACCGAATAATAATCGAAACCTTCTGCGGAATGAATTTTATTGTCTCGACCACGATATTTTCCGTCAATATCTTGAGCTATATTGGGTTGAATCATGGTGTGATAAAGTGCGGTATATAAAATAGTTTTTTTGTTTTGGTCGTTCGAAGTCACCTCGATTTTTGATAATTCTGCGTTCCAGAGTTGTTCGGCTTTTTGTTTGGCTTGGTCAAAATTCCAATTTTGAATTTCGGTACTATTTAGTGTAGCTCCTTCAAAACTTGTTGGCGAAAGTGATACTTTTATGAGTATTTTTTCTCCTTCTTTTACTTTTCTAGAAAAAACAGCGGCGACTTTGGTTCCTGAAAAAAGGGGTTCTGTTTGGGCTTGATTGCCTTGCCCTTCTATAATCATTGGAACATTAAATTGGATTCTTGCAAATATCCATTGGTCCTTTGCCCATGCTTCGCTTCTGCGGAGTACTTCTATGGTTTTATTGTCTATGATTCGGATTTCGCCATATATTAATTTATCTCGATGATTCAAATCTAAAATTAGTGTTGCAAGCCCTGATTTATTGAAGGTATATTCGTGAAAACCAACTCGTGTTGAGGCAGTTAGTCGCACATCGATATTGTGATGGTCTAATTTTACTGTATATAATCCTGCTGATGTTTTTTCGTTTGTATGAGAAAATGGTGCTGCATAATCTTTTGGATTAAAGGTGAATTCTTCCATTGATGGCATTATCATTATGTCGCCAAAATCGGAGCAGCCTGTTCCGCTGAGGTGTGTATGTGAAAATCCATATATCACGGAATCAGAATAATGATATCCCGAACAACCGTCCCAGCTTGTGTCTATTCTGGTATCTGGCGAGAGTTGAACCATTCCAAATGGGGTTGTTGCTCCTGGAAAAGTATGTCCGTGACCGCCTGTTCCGATGATTGGATTTACAAATTGGTGCAGGTTTTGCGAGACTACTACTAGTGATATTAGTGACAGAAATGCTGAAAAAAGGTATTTCATTGAAATGGTTTTAGTTTCAAATATAATACTTTTAATTGATTGTTAGATGTTCCGGTATTGCGTGAAAGATGGCAGTGGAAATCCTTTGTGTAACGAAGTGGAGCAAAGATTGAAACGAACAGCTTGACCCTTTTGGGGCACGCCCAAAAAAAACGCATTTAAATGAATAAATGCGTTTTTATAATTGCTTTTTATTGTTGATTATCCTTTCAAACTGGCGGATAAATATTCTCTATTCATGCGGGCAATATTTTCGAGGGAGATTCCTTTTGGGCATTCTACTTCGCATGCTCCTGTGTTAGTGCAGTTTCCAAATCCTTCGGAATCCATTTGGTTGACCATGTTTAAAACGCGGTCTGTTGCTTCTATTTTTCCTTGTGGCAATAGTGCATATTGTGATACTTTTGCGGCTACAAATAGCATTGCCGAGGAGTTTTTGCAGGTGGCTACACAGGCTCCACAACCGATACAGGCTGCGGCATCAAAGGAGTCGTCTGCGTCTTTTTTGTTGATTGGAATGGTGTTGGCATCGATGGTGTTTCCAGAGGTATTTACGGATATAAATCCGCCTGCGTGCTGGATTCTATCGAAGGCGCTTCTATCTACAACGAGGTCTTTTATTACTGGAAATGCTTTTGCTCTAAAGGGTTCTATGAAAATGGTATCGCCATCTTTGAACATTCGCATGTGCAATTGACACGTGGTTACGCCGCGATCTGGCCCGTGGGCTTCTCCGTTGATAAACAAGGAGCACATGCCGCAAATTCCTTCTCGACAATCGTGATCAAAGGCTACGGGTTCGTCTCCTTTCATGATTAGGTTGTCGTTCAAAATGTCGAGCATTTCAAGAAATGACATGTCTGGCTCGATTTGGTCGATTTTATATTCGACCATTTTCCCTTTGTCTTTAGCGTTTTTTTGACGCCATATTTTTAATGTTAGTTTCATTTTGTTTTGTTTGAGAGTCTGAAAATCGAAGGTCTAATCGTTGAATGATAGACGTTTGATATCTGACTTATTACTATTTATAACTTCTTTGAACTAATTTTACGTTTTCGAATTTCAATTCTTCTTTGTGCAAAATGGCTTCGCTTGGTTTTCCTTTATATTCCCAGGCTGCTACATAGGCAAAGTTTTCGTCATCTCGTTGTGCTTCTCCTTCTGGTGTTTGATATTCTTCTCGGAAGTGTCCGCCACAAGATTCGTTTCTGTGTAATGCGTCTTTTGCAAAAAGCTCTCCTAGTTCTAGAAAATCGGCAACACGCATTGCTTTTTCTAATTCTTGGTTGAAACTATCCGTTGAGCCAGGTACTTTTACATCATTATGAAACTCTTCTCTCAAGGCAGCTATTTCGGAAATTGCTTGGTTTAGTCCTTCGGCGTTTCGAGCCATTCCGACTTTGTCCCACATGATTTTTCCTAATTTTTTATGGAAATAATCAACCGAATGTTTTCCGTTGTTGTTGACAAATTTTTCTAATTGTTTTCTAACCGCTTCTTCTGCTTCTACGAATTCGGGTAAATCTGTGGCTATTGGTCCTAGTTTTATGTCTGGAGCTAAATAGTCTCCGATTGTATATGGCAATACAAAATAGCCATCGGCAAGTCCTTGCATTAGTGCGGAGGCTCCTAATCTATTGGCTCCGTGGTCAGAAAAGTTGGATTCGCCTATTGAGAAACAACCCGGAATTGTGGTTTGCAAATTATAATCTACCCAAGTTCCTCCCATTGTATAATGTACCGCTGGGTAGATCATCATTGGGGTTTTGTATGGGTTTTCATCAACAATTTTCTCATACATTTGGAATAAATTCCCGTATTTATTGGCTACGACTTCTGTTCCTAATTTTTGAACTAATGCCGAGTCATTTTCGTCTAAATGTTTGATTCTTGCTTGGTCTTTTCCGTAGCGTTCTATTGCTGCCGCAAAATCTAAATATACTGCTTCTCCTGTTTTATTGACTCCAAATCCTGCGTCGCATCTTTCTTTTGCAGCTCGAGAAGCAATATCTCGTGGCACTAAGTTTCCGAAAGAAGGGTATCGTCTTTCTAGATAATAATCTCTATCGGCTTCGGCAATTTGTGTTGGTTTTAATTTTCCTTCTCTAATGGCTTTGGCATCTTCGAGTTTTGCTGGAACCCAAATTCGTCCGTCATTTCTTAAAGATTCTGACATCAAAGTTAATTTTGATTGATGATCTCCAGAAACAGGAATGCACGTCGGGTGAATTTGAGTGTAGCAAGGATTTGCAAAGAAAGCTCCTTTTTTATGAATTTTCCAAGCCGCGGTTGCGTTACTTCCCATAGCATTTGTCGATAGGAAAAACACATTTCCGTATCCGCCAGAAGCAATAACTACTGCGTGTGCCGAATGTCTTTCTATTTCTCCTGTCACCAAATTTCGGGCGATAATTCCACGGGCTTTTCCGTCAACTTTTACTAAATCTAGCATTTCGTGACGGTTATACATTTTTATTTTTCCTCGACCTATTTGACGGTTCATTGCAGAATAGGCTCCTAGCAATAATTGTTGTCCCGTTTGTCCTTTTGCATAAAAAGTTCTAGAAACTAATGTTCCTCCAAAGGAACGATTGTCTAATAACCCTCCGTATTCTCTTGCCAAAGGCACTCCTTGTGCAACGCATTGATCGATAATATTTGCAGAGACTTCTGCCAATCGATGAACGTTTGCTTCACGAGCTCGATAATCACCTCCTTTTACGGTATCATAAAACAATCGGAAAGTGGAATCTCCATCTCCTTGATAGTTTTTTGCAGCATTTATTCCGCCTTGTGCAGCAATTGAGTGCGCTCGCCGAGGAGAATCTTGAAAACAAAATGCTTTTACGTTATATCCTAATTCTGCCAAAGTAGCTGATGCAGAGGCTCCTGCTAAACCTGTTCCTACAACAATAATGTCTAGGTTTCTTTTGTTTGCAGGATTTACTAAATTAATATGATCTTTATAATTTGTCCATTTATCCGAAATCGGACCGTTTGGAATTTTTGAATCTAATGCCATTATAATTTAATATTAGTGATTAAAATGATGAAACAAGGCTATTATTATAAATCCAAAAGGAACTACAATTGCAAAGGTATAGCCAAATTTGTGTATTGCTTTTGAAAATTTATTATTGAATCCTACTGATTGAAATGAGGAATTGAAACCGTGCCACAAATGAAGTGATAATAGCAAAAACGAAACACAATATAATGCTGTTCTAATTGGGCTTTCAAATTTGTGAACCAATTCTTGAAAATACCGAGTGGCGTCTAGTGGGTTTACATCTACATATTTATATATCATTTCTGGGACCCAAAAATCATAAAAATGCAAACCAAGAAAAGCCAGAATAACCGATCCCGAAACAATCATATTTCTAGATGCCCATGATGCATTTGCAGCCCCGTTGTATTTTGCATACGCTTTTGGTCGTGCATTTCTGTTTTTAATATCTAAAACAAACCCCATAATAAAGTGAAAAACCACCCCTATAATAAGAATGGGCTGAATTACAAATTGAACTAATGGATTGTTTCCCATAAAATGAGAAATCGAGTTAAATGTGTCAGGACTAAATAAAGAAGTGACATTAATAAAAAAATGTTGTGTTAGAAACAACATCAGAAAAAGCCCTGAAAGTGCCATAGCAACTTTTTTTGCTATTGAAGACTTCAATACTGCCGAATTTGCCATAATAATTTTGAATAAATTGTATTAAAAACTACGCAAAAATAAAGCTAATTCAAATATAGTACAACCTTTTTGAGCTAATTTATAATGGTTTTAAAGTGTTTAAGTTCTTTTTTTTATAATAAATTGCTAATGAGTAATTTATGTAGTAAAAATTTAAAGTCCTTTTTATAAAAATTAAACAAAAAATAGCGATTCTTGTCCATTCTATTTTGAAAGCATAAAAAAAGAAACCTTACTATTTTAA
>CAIJXW010000057.1 GCA_903824755.1 uncultured Bacteroidota bacterium
AATCCATGCGTGGCCAAATGATGAGCTAATGCAAAATGTGTATCCCAATCACCTCCTGCACCATGCGAAATTATTATTAATGGATACACACCATTTTCTAAAGGATAATGAACTTTTATTGGAATATTTCGATTACGACTTACATCTGAATTGTTTTTAAATTCCAAAACATTTACTAAATACTGTCCATTTTTGGAGTAATCAATTTGACCAAAAACAATATTTGTTAATAGGAAAAAAAATGATAATAGGCATAGTTTTTTCATATTTCTGTTACCTTTTAAATCGCTTGAAAAAAGTCCAAATTACTTCACAGGCGTTCATATCTTGACTTGTCTTTCCAATAATGGCTTCATTAAGATATTGATAGCCTTGTGGCCAAGTATGCCCACCATTTAAAACTACATAACTTACAACTTCACTACCATTTGTTCCTGCGGGATAAACTCTTTGCTTTATGGTTGTTCCATCATTTGAAATGTCTGGTAAATCAGTTACAGTTGGTGTAGGATTACAACCATTAATAGTTACCCATTTGTCTATAGCTTGAAAATGAGACAAAACCGTTCCTCCTGCGGTACCACCTGCGGTCATTAGACCACCCGTGAATGGAACAAGAGGGTCAGCTGTACCATGTATATATAAAGCTGGGACTGGACGACCTGGATTGCAATTGGGTGCAATTGTTGTTGCTTCTATTGTAGCAGCATCTACTGCAATGGCAGCAATTCTGTTACTCAATTCGCAACCTAAACGTGAGGACATAAACCCACCATTAGATATTCCAGTAGCATAAATTTTAGTTCCATCAACTGAATAATTTGTAATCATGTACTCACAGAGTTGATTAAAGAAACTAACATCATTTATTCCTAATTGATTGGGTGTTGTGGGTCGTCCATCATTCCAATTTTTTTGAATTCCTGCTGGATAAACCAATATAACCTTGTCCCTTTCTGCGATAGGTTTAAAATTGGCTATGTTTATCATACCTTCTGGAGTACCACTTCCGCCGTGAATGACAAATATCAAGGGCATTTCACCTGCATTATTATAACCTGTTGGAAGATATACAATAAAGCTTCTTGCATTCCCGTCAACAGTTAGGTTTACTGTTTTTTGCTCACTTGGCTTGTCTGCATAGGTTGTGGGGTTTTCGTCTTTTTTACAAGAGAATAGTAAAACAGAAATAGCAATTAATTTGATTATACATTGCATAAGTTGTCAAATTAGTTATTTAGTTTTAATCAAATGTACTTTAGACAAACATCAACTTATCTTGTTTTTATAAAATTAATTTATAATAGAGAGAAATTTTTCCTTTTGTTAAAAGATGCAACCAATATAAACCATTGATTATAATTGGACAAGCCATTCGCCGCGGCGCATGGCTTGTCCAGTGTGGCTCCCCTTTTCCTCGAAAAATGCAACTATAATGCGATGATTGAGTATGTGACTATTAGGAAGTTAAAGAGTTAAACTTCGTGCAAGTTTACAGGAAGTTGTGATTGATTATATATGCTCCTCAATAATCATTTATAAAAATCCAATTAAGTTAACCAGATATTCTTCTCATTAATGTTTCTAATGGACCATTTTTAAATTTCCTGCTCCAAAAAATACTGAATACGATACTAAAAATATAAAACACAACAGAATAGATAAGTATGTAAATTGATGCAGTTGGTTTTTCGTCTTCAAGTAAGCCTGTATAATGCTTGCCTGTTAAGAAAGCCAAAATAATCATTCCAATGGTCAAATGAATAACATAGTGAGAAAGTGTCATTTGACCAGTTTTTTGCAATGCTAAAACGAGTTTATTATTTGAAAATTTCTCTCCGATTACCATACAAATTGGAATTACCATAAATGCAAAAGCTATTGTCACCAATACAAAAGGTAAATAAGGCGGAAAATATTCAGCCATAATATAATCGCTCCAAAATGGATTGAAAATATGTTGTCGAACCATTAAACGTAATGCTTGAATGATTATAAAAACCACAAGTCCAATTAGGAAAATATTTCGCTTGATAAGTTTGTCTTGCCAATTTAATCTTCCAAGCCACATTCCAATAAGAAAGTAGGAAATCCAGGGAAATATTGAATTCCACCCATTATAGAAGGTATTTCTCAAAAATCCAATTGGTGTCCAAAAATCTTTGTATTTAAAAGTGGTAAAATCCCAACTTGTGTCAATTGGAATAACAAAAAGTAAGAAATGAAAAATGATGATTGCTAATAAAGCTCCCAGTAAATAATAACGTTTCGGGACGAAAAGCAGAAAAGCTGCCAAATGCATATAACCACCATAAAAATGCAAAATGTCGCCCGACCACCAATTGTATAGTAAAAGTCCTAAGGCGAATAAGAACCAAGAACGTTTCAGGATTATAGATTTTAATTTTGCCTTTTCTTCTTTATTGTATTCGTTTCTATTTGTCATTAATGAAACGCCCAT
>CAIJXW010000058.1 GCA_903824755.1 uncultured Bacteroidota bacterium
ATTATTTATTATTTTTAAAAATAAGCTACGAATGTTTTACTTTTGCTTTTTACTTAAAATATAATGGAAACAACAAAAATATTAGAGATTCTGAGTTATTCAATTCCTTCAATTATTACAGGATTAGTGGCTTTCTATTTTTTTAATTTGCACACTAATAATGAAGAAGGAAGACGCCGATATTTATTGAATAAAGAGGCTCAAAAAAATGCTTTACCGATTAGATTGCAGGCTTTTGAAAGAATGACTTTATTTCTAGAACGTATTAACCCTTCGAAGTTACTAATACGAATTACTCCTCTTTCGGAGGACAAACACGATTATGAAAATTTTATAATTGCACAAATAGAACAAGAATTTGAACACAATTTGACACAACAGATTTATCTTTCTGATGATTGCTGGACAATAATAATTACTGCAAAAAACGCAACAATTCAAATGATTCGCAAAGCAAATATGAGTGACAAAGTTGATTCTGCCAATAAATTACGAGAGGCTATTTTGAATGATTTGATGGACAAACAATCCCCTAGCAATACTGCTATTAGTTATTTGAAATCAGAAATAAGCCAACTCTGGTAATCTCTTTTTATTTGTCTTCTAATAATTTTCGAAGCTGTTGTTGCTCAAAAATTGAAAACTTTTCGAACACATTTTCAAAATAATTACGATGGGCTTGATTTTTTAAAAGCAATCGGATTTGTTCTCTTGCAAATTTTGAAAACTGCCACTTATGACTTGTTAACGCATTGACCAAATCGGTAAGAATATTTTTGTCGTTTTGATTGGAATATAAAATACTTTCAATTGCATTTTGCCGCACTGAAGATTCATTTTTTGCGGAAGCATATCCCAACAATTCATCATAAAAATTTACTTTTGAGCCTGTTTCATACTCCTTTGTTTGCAGGGCTAACGTGAGCCATAAAATCCGTAAATTCTTATCGTTGAAACCAATCCATGCTTTTGTTTTGTCTAAAACATCTTTTTGTTCGTCAGGGAATTTAGACCAAATTGTAGCCAAAACAATTTCACGAGTTATATAGGATTCATCATTTAATAACGAAAAATAGGACGCTTTAAATTCGTCTGGAATTTCTGACATCGTCTTGGCAACTGCTTGACGCACATAGATATCATTTGTGTTTAAAGCCAAATTTATCAATATTCTTTTTTCTTCAAATGGAACTTTTTCTACCTGAAAAAGTAGTGCTTCTTTTGCAGGATAAAAAACAGATGAAATCATAACTTGTTCAAAAAAATCTTTTTTTTCTGCAAAAGATTTTCCCTTGCATTTTTGAATTTGGTTCATTATTTTAATGAAATCATTTTTCGCCAAAATTTCATTTGCTTCATCACTCTCAAAAAAGGGGGATTCTAGCCATTTTTTTCTATACGAAACCAAGTCGAAGCCACTAACTTTTTGAACTTCCGATAAAAAATCGTCTGTATCAACATTCTGAAAAGCATATTTTTTTAGATATTGCTTTGTGGCTTTTCGAAACGCCTTTTCACCAATTTTAGTTCGTAAAATATGCAAAGCCCAAGCTCCTTTTTGATAATAGGTCAAAGAACTTGCTTTGTCACTCAAAATCGGAATTGTATCTGTTTTGGAAGCCGTTTTTATTTGTTGGGCATTTTGATATAATTTATAATTAAAATAATCATCACCCAGAATTTCTTTTTCGGCCAATAATGCAAAATAGGTTGCAAATCCCTCCTGAAGCCAATGATGATTTCCGTTTTTGGCGGTAATAAAATCTCCAAACCACTGATGTGCTAGCTCATGAGCGTTCACATTCAAATAATTTCTGTCATTAAAACCTATTTCGTCAATCACAAAATCTCTTGAAAAAATAGTTGCCGATGTGTTTTCCATTCCTGCATATAGAAAATCTCTCACTGGAATTTGCTTATATACTTCCCACGGATATCGAATACCAATCTCTTTTTCCAAAAAATCGAAAATTTCTTTACTTTTATAATAGGTTGATTTGGCCTTTACTTCATCATCGGATTCATAGTATAACTCCATCGGAATACCCGATTTCGAAACTGATTTCAACTGATTGTATTTTCCGATTACCAAAGCCAAAAGATAACTACTCATTGGGTTTTTCATTCGATATTGCCAAGTAATAGTATTAGAATTAACTACTTTATTTGCCAAAATACCATTCGATAGTACTTGGAAATTTTTATCGAAAATAATATCAAGATTGAATATTAATTTTTCGTTTGTATCATCAAAACTTGGAAACCAATGACTGGTATATTTCCCTTGACCTTGTGTCCAAATTTGAGAATTTTCTTGATTTCCAACAAAATATAAGGTCTGTTTTGGTTGTGCTTCATAATGAAATGAGAGTGTATTTTTTCCTAAAATAAACCCTTGAAACAAAATTAATTTCTTGCCAGAATTTTTATAATTAACTTCCAAATTGTTAATCTTTAAATTTGAAAAAGTCATTTTTTGTGCATCTAAAGTAATAGAATCAGTGGGTGAATTTATGATAAACTCATAATTCACATCGCCCGAAATAGATTTTTCGGCTTGATTTATGGCTATTTTTCCAAAAACAGATTTAAAATCAACACTAATGTATTGTTGAGAAAAGGAAAATGAGGTAATAAAAAGCAAAAAATAATAACGCATATTGAGATTTTTTCAAATAATAACAAATATACACAGAGTTTACATTCTATAAGAAGATTTTTAATTATCCTAATAAAAAACTATATTCGCAATATGCAAACCAATCTACTTCAAACCCCAATAGAATACCTAAAAGGCGTTGGTCCTCAGCGTGGTGATTTGTTGCGGAAAGAACTTGGCATTCATAAATATAGCGATCTAATCAATTTTTATCCCAACCGATATATCGACAGAACTCGATATTATAAAATCAACGAAATACAAAACACAACCGCCGAAGTGCAAATTGTAGGTAAAATAATCCACATTAAAACGGTCGAACCTCCAAAGGGAAAAAAGCGATTGGTGGCTACCTTCACGGACGAAACTGGACAAATGGAATTGGTTTGGTTTCAGGGGCAAAAATGGATTCGGGAGAGTTTACAACTAAATATTCCGATAGTTATTTTTGGGAAATGTGCCTCTTTTGGTGGTGTTTTCAATATGGCTCATCCAGAAATAGAATTGCTTAACGAACACGAACAAAGCTTACGTTCGGCAATGCAACCGGTATATCCATCGACAGAAACACTCACAAATAGGGGAATTTCTAATCGAGTAGTCAATAAATTAATGCAACAATTGTTCCTAGAAACGCAATTGCTTTTTGCCGAAACTCTTCCTGATTATTTGCTTTCCGAATTAAAATTAATTTCTAAAAAAGAGGCTCTTTTCAATATTCATTTTCCTAAAAGTGCCGATGCTTTGGCGAAAGCCCAATTTCGATTAAAATTTGAAGAATTATTCTTTATTCAATTGCAATTGATTTCTAGAAATCTAATTCAGAAACATAAAATAAAAGGACACCCGTTTTCAAAAGTTGGAACAAATTTTACCTCTTTTTTTCAAAATCACTTGCCCTTTGAGTTGACAAATGCTCAAAAAAGAGTGCTAAAAGAAATTCGAAATGACATGGGAAATCCCGCCCAAATGAATCGATTACTGCAAGGCGATGTAGGTTCGGGAAAAACAATTGTGGCGTTTATGAGTATTCTTTTGGCAATTGATAATGGTTTTCAATCCTGCCTTATGGCTCCCACAGAAATTCTAGCAAATCAGCATTTTGTCGGACTTTCAGAATTATCTAATTTATTGAATATCAATATAAAAATACTCACTGGTTCTACAAAAACTTCAGAAAGAAAAATCATTCATGAAGAATTAGAAAACGGAAAATTACAGCTTCTAATTGGAACACATGCTTTGCTAGAAGACAAAGTGCAGTTTCAGAATTTAGGTTTGGCAATCATTGATGAGCAACATCGATTTGGGGTAGAACAACGTTCAAAACTTTGGAAAAAAAATAATATTCCGCCTCATGTTTTAGTGATGACCGCCACGCCAATACCGAGAACGCTGGCAATGAGCTTGTATGGCGATTTAGATATTTCGGTAATTGATGAATTGCCACCGGGACGAAAACCAATTCAAACAGTGCATCGATTTGATTCTAATCGTTTGAAAGTTTGGAAATTTATTCGAGATGAAATTGCTTTAGGGCGTCAAATTTATATTGTTTATCCATTAATTCAAGAATCAGAAAAAATGGATTTTAAAGATTTAATGGACGGTTATGAGAGTATTTCTAGAGATTTTCCCTTGCCTGAATATGCTATTTCTATTGTTCACGGAAAAATGAAAGCCGCCGATAAAGCCTCAGAAATGAAGCGTTTTTCGGAGGGAAAAACCAATATTATGGTTGCTACAACAGTGATTGAAGTAGGCGTAAATATTCCGAACGCAAGTGTTATGATTATTGAAAGTGCCGAGCGATTTGGATTATCACAGCTGCATCAGCTTCGGGGACGCGTTGGTCGAGGTGCCGAGCAAAGTTATTGCATCTTGATGACCAGTCATAAACTGAGCAATGACAGTAAAATTCGAATGGAAACTATGACAAAAACCAACGATGGATTTGAAATTGCCGAAGTGGATTTGAAACTTCGAGGCCCTGGTGATTTGATGGGAACGCAGCAAAGTGGCGTTTTGAATTTACAAATTGCCGACTTGGTGAAGGATAAAGATATATTGCAATTAGCAAGGCATCACGCCATAAAAATCATGAAAGATGATGCTGGAATGCAAAAATCAGAGCATCAATCGATGCGACTTGTTTTTATAGAAATGACAAAACGTAAAAATATTTGGAATTATATTAGTTAATAGAAAGCAAAATCTAATATTGATAATTATATTTGCATTCAGATAAAATGAAAAAATGAAAATATCCTACAACTGGTTAAAACAGTTTATAAAAATAGATTGGAATTCCGAAGAAACTGCCGCACTTTTAACCGATTTAGGTCTAGAAGTAGAAGGTGTAGAAAAATATGAAAGCCTGCAAGGTGGTCTAGAAGGTGTTGTTGTGGGTCATGTCTTGACTTGTGTTTCTCACCCAAACGCCGATAAATTAAACATTACAACTGTCGATTTAGGCGATGGAATTCCTGTTCAAATTGTTTGTGGCGCAACTAATGTTGCGGTGGGACAAAAAATACCTGTAGCCACGATTGGAACTAAATTATATGATAAAGAAGGGAAACCATTTGAAATCAAAAAAGGGAAAATTCGTGGGGAAGAAAGCCACGGAATGATTTGTGCCGAAGACGAATTAGGGTTGGGCGATAGTCATGACGGGATTTTAATTCTTGATAATAGTCTGGTTGCTGGCACACCTGTATCAAAAGTTTTTGAAATTGAAACTGACGAAGTTTTTGAAATTGGGCTAACGCCAAATCGTGCCGATGCCATGAGCCATTGGGGTGTTGCAAGAGATTTGAGAGCAGGTATAATTCAAAAAAATGGTAATCATGCAGAATTGATTACGCCTTCTGTTAATAAATTTAAAGTTGAAAAACGTACTTTAAAAATTGATGTGAAAGTTGAAGAAACGAAACTTGCTCCAAGATATTGCGGTGTGACAATTTCTGGAATTACCGTAAAATCTTCACCAGAATGGTTAAAAAATCGCCTGAAAGCCATTGGTTTAACCCCGAAAAATAATATTGTCGATGTTACAAATTATGTTTTACATGAATTAGGGCAACCGCTACACGCATTTGATGCATCAAAAATTAACGGCAAAATTATTGTGAAAACCGTTTCGAGTGGGACAAAATTTACAACTCTAGATGCTATTGAACGCACCCTACACGAAGAAGATTTAATGATTTGTGACGAAAATGGCCCTTTATGCATTGCTGGCGTTTTTGGTGGCATGGATTCAGGAGTTTCGGAAACAACCACTACTCTATTTTTAGAAAGTGCCTATTTCAATCCCGTTTCGATTAGAAAAACTGCAAAAAGACACACATTGAGTACCGATGCTTCTTTTCGTTTTGAGAGAGGAATCGATCCTACGATAACCGAATATGCTTTGAAACGAGCTGCTATTTTGATTCAAGAAGTTGCTGGTGGCGAAATAACCTCTGATATAATCGATATTTATAACAAAAAAATTGAGGACTTTTCAGTGGTTTTGAACTTTGAAAATGTAAAGAAAATCATTGGCCAAGAAATTCCTAGAGAAACCATCAAGAAAATTTTAGTTTCATTAGACATAAAAGTAACTAGTGTTTCCGATTCGAGCTTGGGGCTTATAATTCCAGCGTTTCGTGTAGATGTGCAACGAGAAATTGATGTCATCGAGGAGATTTTGCGTGTGTATGGGTATAATAATATCAATTTTAGTAATAAATTAAACGCTACTATTTCAAACTCTTCTAGAACCGAGGATTATAAAGTTCAAAATGTGATTGCCACGCAATTAAATTCGTTAGGATTTCATGAAATGATGGCCAATTCATTGACAACGCCCGATTATATTTCATTGTCCGAAAACTTGAGAGAAGAATATAATGTGGCAATTTTAAATCCTTTGAGCAATGATTTGTCGGTAATGCGTCAATCGTTATTATTTTCAGGATTGGAAGCGGTTTCCTATAATATCAATCGAAGAAATTCGGATTTAAAATTATTTGAATTTGGAAAAACCTATCACAAACATCCTTCCAACTATGAAGAATTAAAACATTTGAGTTTGTTTGTTTCTGGAAACAAAATAGCTGAAAGTTGGACAACAACCGAAAAACCATCTGATTTCTTTTTGTTTAAAGGTTATATAAAAGCCGTTTTATCACGATTAGGAATTGCCAAAATGCAACACAAACCCATGACTTCTGATGTTTTTGCGGAAGGAATAGCGATAATGGTTGGCAATACGGTCTTGGTCGAATTTGGCACAGTAAAGAAAAGCATCTTGAAACATTTTGATATTAAGCAAGATGTTTTGTATGCCGATTTCGATTGGGGAACAATTTTGAAACTACTTTCCAACAAAATTAAATTTACCGAAATTCCGAAATATCCAGAAGTGCGTCGGGATTTAGCATTGTTACTAGACGATAGCGTGACTTTTGATCAAATCTATGCCCTTGCCCGACAATCAGAAAAAGGAGTTTTGAAGGACATTAATCTTTTTGATGTTTACCAAGGGACTAATTTGCCCGAAGGCAAAAAATCATATGCAGTTAGTTTTATTATTCAAGACAACACCAAAACGCTAAACGATTCGCAAATAGAAAAAATCATGGAAAAACTAATTGGTACTTTCCAAACCGAATTGGGCGCTAGTTTGCGATAAATTTATAAATTAAATTATTAATAATGGTGAAAAGTTATTTTTAGTTTATTTTGAGAGGCGACTGCAATCGCCTCTTTATTTTAACGATTTAGTGTGGCTAGATTTATATCAAATCTACCATCCGTAACTTGTATTGTTTCCGATGGATTGTCTTTATTATACAAAGCCCTATAAAATGTAGCTTTTGAATAAAAACCACATTCTAATCCAATGGAATTTATCGTATAGTTGGAGTAGTTTGGATGTACTAAAATTATTTTTGCTTCTTCAATTCGAAAATGATTAATATAGTCATTAAAGTTTCTTTTGGTATTCATAAATATGCTGTTTGAAACATTTCTATCGGGAATATCAATGTTTTTTGAAATCATACTAACGCTCAATAATGGGTTTAAATATTTTTTATCTTCTAAAATATAATTTTCAATTTTTATAAAATCGCTATCTGTTTTCGTTTGTAAAAAGGTTATTATTTTACTTTTTATTATGACTTTCCTCAATTCTATTCTTTCGGTCAATAAATTATATTTGAAAAAACCATAATATGAAACCCAAGAAACTATCAAAGTTGATGATATTCGCAATGGATAATATACTGGAATATTCGGTGAAAAAATTTCTTTTAAATTAAATAAAATTGCAAAAATCCAAAATACCAATACTAAAAAACCAAAAACTAGAAACTTTTTTAGCCATTTCATATTATCAAATGAAGCAATGGATTCGTATAGTTTTGCTTGGCACAGAAAGATATTTACCACTCTGAAATATAAAAACAACGTATAGCAAAGATTGACGATTTCTTCTATTTGTGAATATTTAGCTATAACAAAACTATTTTCACTTTGATAATACTTAAAAGAAAAAACAATTCTAATCGCTATTTCTATAAAAAATAAAACAATTGACAGGATTACAAAGGATTTTATTTTTTTTTCGGCCTTTAAATAATAAGTAACAAAAGTATAAAATGAAGGAATTATTAAAACCGAAAAGGGAATTAGTAATTTTCGTTCAAAATAATTAAGGTTCAAATAATTAAAATCTACAAGTGTGATTTGTAGATTATTAAGTATAAAAAAAAGCAAAAAAAGATTGAGATAAATGATTGATTTATCTCTGCCTTTTGAGGACATATTAGAATAAATAATAAATGAAAAACCCATTATCACTCCGAGAAACATAAATATTTTAAA
>CAIJXW010000059.1 GCA_903824755.1 uncultured Bacteroidota bacterium
AAAAAAATGAATTAATTGCAAAAATTGATTTTGATAAGATAAATTTAATTTCTATGAATAAAATAATAAGAGACAACACAATTGTATTTAATCAGGTCAACAATAAAGGAATTGCTAATAAACTAAAATTCATTTTCCCTATTTTATTTATTTTCTTGTTTTTATGTATTAGCTATATAAAAAGCTTAAATAAAAAGTCACAAAAAGCTTAATTATGAAAGGAATTATTTTAGCAGGAGGTTCTGGCACAAGATTACACCCGCTAACCATAGCCGTTAGTAAGCAATTAATGCCCATTTATAATAAACCAATGATATATTATCCATTGGCAACTTTAATGTGGGCAGGGATTAAAGAAATATTAATTATTTCTACACCACATGATTTGCCTCTTTTTCAAACATTACTTGGAGACGGAAAAAAATATGGATGCCGATTTGAATATGAAGTTCAAGAACATCCAAACGGATTGGCAGAAGCATTTATTATTGGAAAAGAGTTTATAGGGAAGGACAAAGTAGCCTTAGTATTAGGAGATAATATTTTTTATGGAACCGGATTAGCCGATTTACTTCAAGCTAATAACAATCCAGACGGAGGAATTATTTATGCTTATCATGTAAATGATCCCGAACGTTATGGCGTGGTTGATTTTGACAAACAAGGAAATGTACTTTCTATTGAAGAAAAGCCAGCGGCACCAAAATCAAATTATGCCGTTCCAGGAATCTATTTTTATGACAACGATGTGGTAGAAATAGCTTCAAATGTTAAGCCAAGTCATCGAGGCGAAATAGAAATTACGGATGTAAATAAAGAATATTTACGAAGAGGAAAATTAAAAGTGAGTATTTTAGATAGAGGAACCGCTTGGTTTGACACGGGTACCTTCAATTCCTTAATGCAAGCCGCCCAATTTGTTCAAGTTATAGAAGAGCGTCAAGGATTAAAAATTGGATCCATTGAAGAAGCAGCGTTTAGAATGGGCTTTATTGACAAAACACAATTAAAAGCATTAGCAGAGCCATTATTAAAAAGTGGCTATGGAGCGCAATTAATGGATATTTCAAACGAATAAAAGTACTACTACCGCATGAATTTTATTTCTACCAAACTAGAAGGGTGTTTTATTATAGAGCCAAAAATAATCCAAGATTCAAGAGGTTATTTTATGGAAAGTTATAACGAAAACAGTTTTCAAAATGGGATTGGTAAAAGAGTAACTTTTGTTCAAGATAATCAGTCTTTTTCGAGTAAAGGGGTATTACGAGGATTTCATTATCAAACCGGAGAACATGCTCAAGCAAAATTAGTTCGCGTACTTCAAGGCGAGGTATTAGATGTTGCGGTCGACATACGTCCAAATTCTTCCACATACGGGCAATATGTTTCGGTTTTGCTTTCAGGCGAAAACCAAACCCAATTTTTTATTCCGAGAGGTTTCGCACATGCTTTTTTGGTGTTAAGTGAAACAGCCACTTTTTTTTATAAGTGCGATAATTTTTATAATAAAGAAAGTGAAGGTGGCATAATTTATAACGATCCAATACTCAATGTTGATTGGCAATTTCCAATTGCTGATATGCTAATTTCAGAAAAAGACCAAAATCTTCCTACTTTAGAAAACGCAAAAAAAGTATGGTAGTATTAGTAACTGGAGCAAACGGACAATTGGGTCAAGCAATAGAATTTATTTCCGGTAATTACCCCGAAATAAATTTTGTTTTTTGTGATTCTTCCGAGTTAGATATTACTAATAAAGAAAATTGCCGTGAAGTGTTTATCAAATACAAACCTAATTTCTGTATCAACACAGCAGCATATACCGCAGTTGATAAAGCTGAAAGCGAACCACAAAAAGCTCATTTAATCAATGTAATCGGTCCAACAAATCTTGCTGAAACTTGCAAAGAATATGGTTCTATTTTGCTTCACATTTCTACTGATTTTATTTTTGATGGAAATCAAACAAAACCTTATACCGAGATTGACACACCCAATCCTTCAAGTGTTTACGGACAAACAAAATTAGACGGAGAAAAAGCCATCCAAGATATACTAAAGCAGCACTTTATTATTCGAACTTCTTGGGTTTATTCGCAGTTTGGAAATAATTTTATGAAAACGATGTTGCGGTTGGCCTCCGAAAGAGAAAGCTTATCCGTGGTAAACGACCAAACAGGAACACCAACAAACGCTGTTGATTTGGCAGAAGTACTAATTAAGATAATTTCTTCCAATTCTCAACTTCTAACTTCCAACTTTGGAATCTACAATTTCTCCAACGAAGGCCATTGTTCTTGGTATGATTTTGCGAAGAAAATATTCGAAATAAACAACATTAAAATTGATTTAATACCAATACCAACTTCAAGTTATCCCACACCAGCCAAAAGACCCACTCAAAGCGTTTTAGATAAAACTAAAATAAAATCGGTTTTCTGCGTTATTATAGATTGTTGGGATGAAAGCTTGAAAAAAACAACATTATTTAATTTAGAAAATTAACCCCAAACCCTTGAAGAAAAAGTTACTTTTAATTGTATTTCTTTTAATAAATTTCACAATTTGTTTTGCTCAAAAAACAAGCAAAATTATTGTGGAAAATTCTGATTTTTCAGATATTAATCAAAATGAAGTTCCTGACGCTTTATTGTTAACTGGAAATGTAAGAGTAAGTCATGATGGAGTGGTACTGACCTGTAATAAAGCGTATTATTTTCAAAAAGAAAACTACATCAAGGCTTTTGGTGAGGTACAAATGGTTCAAGGAGACACCTTATATTTAAATAGTAAATATGCCGAATATAATGGAAACGTAAAAAAGGCATTTGCATCTGGAAATGTATTAATGACCTCTCCAGAATCTACAATGACAACGGATACTATTTATTTAGACAGAAATATTCAGGAGGCCTATTTCAATTCGAATGCCACAATTATAAATAAAAAAAACACATTAAAAAGTAAGTCGGGAAGGTATTATATTAAAGAAAAAAAATACCAATTTTTAACTTCAGTAGTGCTTACCAATCCAGAATACACCATTAAATCTAACCACCTAGATTATTATACCGCTCAGG
>CAIJXW010000060.1 GCA_903824755.1 uncultured Bacteroidota bacterium
CGGATTAATTAGTAATTTAATAAAAATAGAATATATGAGTAGAATTGAACAAGTTGTAGTATCAAAATCAGAGCAAAGAATAGAGTTCTTTAAATGTAACCCTGATATGAATGAGAGTATTTTTAATAAGTATTGGAATGAGCTTATTAAATATGATTTACCTGAATTATTCCCAAATCATTTTATAACTATTATTGATAAAGATTTAGATAGTATTGAAGGTAAAAAAGTAGTAATTGAATATAACTAAAAACAGAGAATATGGAAAAAGTATTAAGAACAATTATTGATGATACATTCAAACAAATTACATTTTTAATTGAGAACTCTAATAGTCTAAAAGATATGTCTTACGGGTTATTTAATCCAAATAAATTAGAAACATTTAGAGATTATATAAATATTATATATCTACTTAAAATGGATAAAGGTAATTCTATGTCTAAATTAAATCATAGTCAGTATATAAAGATACTTGATGCTGGTGTATTGGATGAAAACTTATTCAATATGTCTATTATAACGAAAAAGTTAGAGTTGTCCGAATTGAATGCTGCTTAACAAAGGTCTCCTATCAAGTGAGACCTTTTTTTATGCTTATTACTTTTACTACATTTGCCAAATGACAGTAAGACAATATTTGGATAGTTTAACCAAAGAAGAGTTAATAGAACTATTGAAGAAATTTAGTGTTAATGATATTATTATTTCAGGTGCTTTTGCTTCTACTGATAATGCTATAGTAGATATGATTGAGAATGATTTCAATAATGAAGTTGATGAAATCATTATAGATAAAAAAAATTAATGATTTAGGAATTTAATTCAGATACGTCTGAACTATTTGAATAACTATTATGACTTTAGAAGAAGTAAACGAATTGAGGGATGTAGTCAAAGAACATTTTGATTGGGCTTTTGTACATTTGACTGATGACTATTTAATTAAACTTCTAAAGTTTAATTCATTTGTTTATAGCAACGAAAATCATGATAAAGAGTATGGTAAACTTAGAGATAATTGGCGTTCACTTAAAAGAACTGCTAAATCATATATTTATCATTCATTTTATGAATCTGAAAGAAAGTTACATAATTGGACTAGTACAAATAAATTTCAATATCTAATTACTATTGATGTAAATGTAATGTTTAATCATACAGATTTTCCTGAGAAGGGTGTTGAAGAAAAATTAATTACTTGTATTACTCATTTGAAACAGTTTTTAAAAGAGGATGAATTATTTAATGATTGGGATTTTAAATTAGCTAAATATAATATGTATAACGATAAATATAATTTTCATATTCTAATATTAAACATAAAAGATAAATATAAGTTCTTACCCTTACAATGGGAATTAGTAGATAAAGTAAACTCCTGATTGTTCTTTCAATCTATCAGTGATAATATAACGTGCCGCATCCAGTAAGTGATTATATCTATCAATAGGCGTTTCACCATTATCTTTCCAACTATAATTATTTAATTCGTTTGCCAGGTTCTGAGAGTTAAAATCAACTATAAGTTATTGTAATTTCTTTTTTACTTACATTTGCACAGTTTTAAAATAAGTATGAAAAAAAGTTTCCCACTTTTTATCCCACTTTTGATATTTTGGTTTTTATTTATTTTAAAATCAATAGATTACAACATAACTATACTTTTGCACATGCAACACAACGTACTTATTTTAGATTTCGGATCGCAATATACTCAACTTATTGCTAGACGCGTTCGCGAGTTAAATATCTTCTGCGAAATTTTTCCTTATAATAATTTTCCAAATGATTTATCGAGCTATAAAGCCGTAATTCTTGGTGGAAGTCCATTTTCTGTTCGTGCCGAAGATGCTCCACACCCAGATTTATCTCAAATTAGAGGAAAACTGCCACTACTTGCTGTTTGTTATGGAGCTCAATATCTTGCCCATTTTAGCGGTGGGGAAGTTGCTGCATCGAATACCAGAGAATATGGAAGAGCAAATCTGTCTTTCATTAAGGAAAATGAAGTTTTTTTTGATGGTGTTCCAGCAAATTCTCAAGTGTGGATGAGTCATAGCGATAGCGTTAAAGCACTTCCAACAAAAGGAATAAAATTAGCCAGCACAAATGATGTTGAATTTGCAGCCTACAAAATAGAAGGAGAAACAACCTATGCTATTCAATATCACCCAGAAGTTTTTCATTCTACCGATGGAAAGCAAATGTTAGAGAATTTTTTAGTTAAAATTGCTGAAGTTCCTCAAAATTTTACACCAAATGCTTTTGTAGAAGAAATGGTGTCAGAATTGAAAGAGAAAGTGCAAAACGATAAAGTTGTTTTGGGATTGTCCGGCGGGGTTGATTCTACCGTTGCAGCAGTTTTATTGCATCAGGCAATAGGTGAAAACCTATATTGTATTTTTGTTAATAATGGATTGCTTAGAAAAAATGAATTTCAGAACGTTTTAGATCAATATAAAGGAATGGGGCTAAACGTGAAAGGCGTTGATGCTTCCGATAGATTTCTTGGGGCTTTGTCTGGAATTGAGGATCCTGAGTTGAAAAGAAAAGCAATTGGCCGAGTTTTTATTGAAGTCTTTGATGATGAAGCAAATAGAATTGAAGATGTAAAATGGCTAGCTCAAGGAACTATTTATCCAGATGTTATAGAATCAGTATCCGTAAAAGGCCCCTCGGCAACAATAAAATCGCATCATAATGTTGGTGGATTGCCCGATTATATGAAATTAAAAATAGTAGAACCCCTCCGAATGTTATTCAAAGATGAAGTGCGAAGAGTAGGAGCAACACTTGGAATAGATCCTGAACTTTTAGGAAGACACCCATTTCCAGGTCCAGGATTATCTATCCGAATTTTGGGCGATATAACTCCCGAAAAAGTACGTATCTTGCAGGAAGTTGATGCTGTCTTTATTGATGGTTTAAAATCATGGGGATTGTATGATAAAGTATGGCAAGCAGGTGCAATTCTACTACCTGTCAATAGCGTAGGAGTGATGGGCGATGAGCGAACTTATGAAAAAGTTGTAGCCCTTCGTGCGGTAGAATCCACCGATGGAATGACTGCCGATTGGGTACATTTGCCTTATGATTTCTTGATGAAAGTATCCAATGATATCATTAATAAAGTGCCAGGAGTTAATAGAGTTGTCTATGATATTAGCTCAAAACCACCGGCAACAATTGAATGGGAGTAAATTATAATTTAAGCACCGAAAATATGTTAAAGAGGGTTATTTGCGTTTTTATTTTTATATTTTCTGCTTCAATTTTCGGACAGAATTTCTTGAAACACACTGTTGCTTCGGGTGAAACTATCCTGCAAATAGCTCAAAAATATTCGGTTACACCTTCTGATATTTATAAATTAAATCCAGATTGTCAAAAAGGAATTGTTCCCAATAGTGTTTTGCTAATTCCTTCCATATCACTTGCCGCTTCCAAGCCAAAAATGCACCAAGTAACTTCAAAAGAAACTATCTATAGTATTGCAAAATTGTATGGAGTTTCAATTAGTGATTTGGAGAAAATAAATTCTGAAGCCATAAGTTCGGGACTAAAAATAGGACAATCAATTTTAATTCCCTCAAATAATATTATAGAAAACAAGCCGCTTCCTTCTAGTAATTCAGTTTTTCATGAGGTGCAACCTAAAGAAACAAAATATGGAATTGCTACAAAATATGGTATTTCTGTTGAGCAACTCGAAAAATTAAACCCTGAAATTATAGAAAACTTGCCAATAGGTTTTAAGTTATTGATTTCTGGCAAAAAAAATAAGACTGAAAATACAGAAGAAACTACGATTACATCAAATGGTTCTATACCAAATGTTAGCTATGCTAAGAAAGAAATCGCTAATTTGTCCACCTCAATTTCAAAACAAAAGAAAAAAGAATTAGCACTTTTATTTCCTTTTAATATTTCAAAAATCGAAAGTGATACCATCAATTCGATAGCTTCAAAATTAAAAACAGATAAGTTTCTAAACATGACTTTAGATTTTTATTCGGGAGCATTAATTGCTATTGATTCCGCAAAGACATTAGGTTTGAATATTAATGTTAAAATTTTTGACTCGCAAGAAACCAAAACTGCTTCAAACGTTTCTAATTTAGTAATTCAAAATAATTTAGAAAATTCAGACGCAATCATTGGTCCTTTTTATCAAGCAAATGTTGAGAAATTAGCCGAATTAGTCTCAATAAATAATGTTCCTGTAATTTCTCCTTTATCAAAAGAAATAGGAAAGTCTTACTCCAATTTATTTCAATCGATGCCTTCGAACGAAGTATTGAAAAATGCTGTGTTTGATTATATGCGTTCAAAAAACGGAAATATTGTAGCTATTATTGATGTTAAAAAAACAGGAATAAAAAACTATATTTCTGAACACCAAAAAGGCGTTCGATTTGTAATGTTTAATGACAAAAATACTATAGTTTTAGACAGTTTGCGAAAAGTATTCAATAGAAATAAATTAAATTATGTCATTTTAGATTCCCAAAAAACAGGAGTTATTTTGAACACTACGAAAATATTGATGGATATGCTTGTAGATTATCAAATTCAGTTGGTCATTTTAGAGCCTAATCCCACATTAGATTTTGATGAAATTGATTTGAACCGATTAGTAAAATTAAAACTTCTATACCCTTCAATTACAAGAGATAACGAATCTAATGAGGCGACTATTTTTGAAACAACATACAAAAACAAAAATAAAATTTTTCCAAGTCAATATGCCACTCGTGGGTTTGACATCACCTTTGATACTATTTTGCGATTATCTCAAGAAAAAACATTTGAAGAAATAACAAATGCAGTCGCAACGGAACAAATTGAAAACAAATTTGACTATGTTAAAACCGCAAATGGTCAAATAAATAAAGGAGTCTATATTTTATATTATGATACAGATTTAACAATTAAAGTAGCAAACTAATGACTTCAAGAGTACTCTATATCGGAGATCTGAGAACAACCTCTACACATATTCAATCGGGAAGTGAAATCATTTCGGACGCTCCAATAGACAACAACGGTAAGGGACAAGCTTTTTCACCAACCGATACAGTTGCAAATGCGTTGGGAAGTTGCATGATGACAATTATGGGTATAAAAGCAAGAGATTTGAATATAAATTTGATAGGTTCAACAGCAATTGTGACCAAAACAATGCAATCCGACCCTAGACGAATAGCAGCAATTGAAATTCATTTTGAGATGGTTGGCTCTATCATCGAAAAAGAAAGAACAATTTTAGAAAGAAGCGCCATGACCTGCCCAGTTTTTTTTAGTTTGCACCCAGAAATAAAAAAAATAATTTCATTTGACTGGAAATAAATTCTAAATTGGATTCACAACAAAAATCGCTCATCGAACTGGCATATACAAAAATGCCTTTTGGCAAATATGAAGGTTGGCATTTAATCGATTTGCCTGAATATTATGTCGTTTGGTATAGAAATAAGGGTTTTCCACAAGGAAAATTAGGGGAGCAGATGCAACTAATCTATGAACTAAAACTTAACGGTTTGGAGGAATTAATTAGAAATATTAAAAAAAAATACCCAAAATCATAAACTTTTTTTGTTTATAAATGTCAAATATCCACTATTATTTGTCAATTTATAATTGTATTTTTGCCTCGTTTTTCAACAACTACAACTAAACAACACAATGAATCAAACAAAATATATTTTTGTTACTGGCGGAGTTACTTCTTCTTTAGGAAAAGGTATCATCGCAGCTTCTTTAGCAAAATTATTACAAGCAAGAGGCTACAGAACAACAATCCAAAAATTCGACCCCTATTTGAATGTCGATCCAGGAACGCTAAATCCTTATGAACATGGCGAATGTTATGTTACGGACGATGGTGCAGAAACGGATTTGGATTTAGGTCATTATGAAAGATTTCTGAACGTTGCCACTTCTCAAGCAAACAACGTTACTACTGGTCGAGTGTATCTTTCGGTAATTGAAAAAGAACGGAGAGGCGAATTTCTTGGAAAAACCGTTCAAGTTGTTCCTCACATTACAAATGAAATTAAGGAACGTATGCAATTGCTAGGTAATTCAGGCAATTTTGATATTGTTATTACCGAAATAGGAGGAACAGTTGGCGACATAGAATCGTTGCCATATATCGAATCCGTGCGACAACTAGTATGGGAATTAGGCGAAAATAATGGTATCGTTATTCATTTAACACTAATTCCATATTTAGCAGCGGCGGGTGAATTAAAAACAAAACCGACACAACATTCTGTCAAAAAACTGATGGAAAGCGGAATAAAAGCAGATATATTAGTTTGCCGAACCGAGCATGAATTATCTGATGAATTGAGACAAAAATTAGCCTTGTTTTGCAATGTGAAACGAGAAGCCGTAATTCAATCTATTGATGCGTCAACGATATATGAAGTGCCAAATTTAATGCTCGAGGAAGGATTGGATATAGTGGCTTTAAAAAAATTAGACTTACCAGAAAAAACAACCCCAGATTTAGAAAATTGGAATACATTTTTGCATCGATTAAAAAATCCAAAACATACTGTAAATATTGGATTAGTCGGAAAATATGTAGAATTGCAAGATTCATACAAATCTATTTTGGAGGCATTTATTCATGCGGGAGCTGCAAATGAAACAAAAGTAAATGTTATTTCAGTGCATTCAGAATATTTGGACGCAACAAATGTTCAAGAAAAATTAAAAAATTTGGACGGAATTTTAGTCGCTCCAGGTTTTGGAGGTCGAGGAATAGAAGGAAAAATTGAAACCGTTCGATTTGCACGAGAAAATAATATCCCATTTTTCGGAATATGCCTTGGAATGCAAATGGCTGTAATCGAAAATGCACGTTCTATTTTAGGGTTGGCAGATGCCAATTCGACCGAAATGAACGAAGACACGAAAAACCCTGTAATCGATTTGATGGAAGACCAAAAAACGATTACTGACAAAGGCGGCACCATGCGATTAGGTTCCTGGAAATGTGATATTTCTCCAAATTCATTAGCCTATAAAATATACGGAAAAGCAAGTATTTCTGAACGTCATCGTCATCGTTATGAGTTTAATAGCTCTTATCTTGATTCCATGCAAAATTCTGGTTTGAAAGCCTCTGGTATTAATCCAGACACTGGATTGGTCGAAATTGTAGAACTAGAAAATCATCCGTTTTTTATTGGTGTTCAATATCACCCTGAATATAAAAGTACGGTTGCAAATCCGCACCCACTTTTTGTAAGTTTTGTAGCAGCAACCGTTAATGTTAAAAAAAATAGTAATTTCGTTTAAAATAGATTTAAATATTTAAGAGTTATAAATAATGGAAGAAAAAAAATTAGACTTTAATTCAATAATTGGCTTTGCATTAATTTTCGGAATTTTGATTTGGATAATGTATCAAAATCAGCCTACGGAGAAAGATAAATTAGCTGCGAAAACAAAAACTGAAAAAGTTGAAAATACAGTAAAAAAAGTTGAAAATAACCAAACTCCTATTTTGGCAACAGATTCTATAGGGGAACAAGCTCAAATTCAGAAATTGAATGCTACACTTGGAAATTTTTCATATTCGGCAACACTTCCTTCAGCAAAAGAAAACTATACTTTTTTAGAAAATAATTTAGTAAAACTAAAAATTGCTAATAAAGGCGGATATATTGTAGAAGCAACTTTGAAAAAATTCGAAAAGTTTAAAAAAGGCTCAGGACAATTGGTCGAATTAATAAAAAATAACAATTCAAGTCTAAACATAAAATTAGTAACTCAGAATACTATTTCGTTAGACACAAAAAACTTATTTTTTGAGCCAACACTTTCAAAATCTGGAGACAATCAAATTTTGTCAATGCGACTAAAAACTTCAGAAAATAACTATCTAGAATATGTTTATGTTTTGAAACCAAATGATTATATGTTGGATTTTGACATTCGGTCTCAAGGGATTCAAAATACTATAAACACTTCAAAGCCATTAGAATTAGAGTGGGATTTGAAAGCATTTAGAAATGAAAAAAGTATTTCCTATGAAAATCGTTATGCCGAAATCTATTTTGAGCATGAAGAGGATAAAATCGATTATACAGGTGTAGGAGATGCCGAGGAAGAAACGCCTAATAACGTAAATTTCATTGCCTTCAAACAACATTTTTTCACCTCAATATTATTGACTAAAAAACCTTTTGAAACTTCAAAATTAAGTTCAACCTATTTAGTAAAAGACGAAAAAACAGATACTATTTTCACAAAACAATTTAAAGCAAAGGTGCCATTGGCTTTTTCAAATGGAAATTTAGATTATAAAATGAATTTTTATTTTGGGCCAACTGACTATAATGTTCTAAAATCGTATGATCAAAATATTGAGAAAATAGTACCATTAGGGTGGGGGATTTTTGGTTGGATAAATATATTTATTTTCATCCCTTTGTTTGGATTTTTAGGTTCATTTTTAGCGTATGGTGTTGCCATTATTATTTTTACAATTTTGATAAAAATAGCAATGTCGCCTATTACCTATAAGTCATTTTTGTCACAAGCGAAAATGAAAGTACTACGACCAGAAATCACAGAACTGGGAGAAAAATATAAGAAAGATGCTATGAAAAAGCAACAAGAAACAATGAAACTATATAGCAAAGCCGGCGTAAATCCAATGGCTGGTTGTATTCCTGCATTGATTCAATTGCCATTTATGTATGCGTCTTTTCAGTTTTTTCCTTCCGCCTTCGAATTGCGACAAAAAGGATTTCTTTGGGCAGATGATTTATCATCTTTCGATGAAATAATTAAGTTACCGTTTTATATTCCTGTATATGGAGATCATATAAGTTTGTTTCCGATTTTAGCATCTATTGCCATTTTCTTTTATATGAAAATGACTTCTGGTGATCAGCAAATGGCAGCTCCACAGCAAGATGGAATGCCAGATATGGCCAAGATTATGAAAATAATGATTTATGTTTCTCCAGTAATGATGTTGTTGTTTTTTAATAATTACGGTTCTGGATTGAGTTTATATAATTTTATATCGAATTTAATCACAATAGGAATTATGTTCGTTATCAAAAATTATATAGTTGATAGCGAAAAAATTCATGCTCAAATTCAAGAAAATAAATTGAAAGAGCCAAAAAAACAAGGCAAATTTCAACAACGAATGCAAGCCATGTTGGAACAAGCAGAAGCACAAAAAGCACAACAAAAGAAAAAATAATTTTATAAAGCACTCCTTTTAGAGTGCTTTTTTTATACTAATTTTATAACTTTCGAGTTAATATTGAATTAAATTTATTAGGTATGAAAATGATTTGTATTTTAATGCTTTTCTTTTTTGGAATCAATAGTCAAGCCCAAACCGAATATAACAAACTTGACGATAAAGGTAACAAAAACGGACTTTGGAAAGGTTTTTACGAAGAATCGAAACGCCCTCGCTATGAAGGCACTTTCAATCATGGCAAGGAAGTTGGCGTTTTTACCTATTTTGATGACACAAAAGCAAAGTCTATTATTGCAACTCGTAAGTTTAGCAAAACCGATAACTCTGCATATACTATTTTTTATGATCAAAATAAAAATATTGTCAGTGAAGGAAAGGTTATTGGTAAATTACGAGAAGGCATTTGGAAATACTATCATCAAAACTCAAAAGTTTTAATGACACAAGAGCTTTATAAAAACGGAAATCTAGAAGGACTTCGGAGCGTTTATTATCCAAGTGGGAAAATTGCGGAAGAAACGAATTATAAAAATAATAGTAAAGAGGGATTTTATAAAAAATATGCAGAAATTGGATTTCTTTTAGAAGAGTCTAACTACAAAAAAGGAGAATTTCACGGTCAAGCCATCTATAAAGATCCTGATGGGAATATTGTAGCAAAGGGTTTATATAAAGAAGGAAAAAAAGTAGGAATTTGGCAGTTTTTTATCAATGGAAAATTTGACCACGAAGAAAACATGAGTTTTCGCAAGAATAAAATAAAGAATAAAAAGTAGTTTTTTATTTTTAAAAATAACTTCAAATAATTATAAATACAAAAGCAATCACTTTCAAAAGCCAAAATTAGTAATACCTTTGTGATTCTATATAAAAAAACAAAAATGAAGCGTGTTGTTGTTGGACTTTCCGGAGGAGTAGATTCTAGTGTTGCAGCCTATTTATTGCAACAACAGGGCTATGAAGTCATTGGTCTATTTATGAAGAACTGGCACGATGATTCGGTTACAATTTCTAATGAATGCCCTTGGTTAGAGGACAGTAACGATGCCCTTTTAGTTGCAGAAAAGTTAGGAATTCCATTTCAAACCGTAGATTTAAGCGAAGAATATAAAGAAAAAATTGTCGATTATATGTTTCGTGAATATGAACTTGGCAGAACACCAAACCCAGATGTTTTGTGCAATCGCGAAATTAAATTTGATGTTTTTATGAAAATTGCAATGAGTTTGGGAGCCGATTTTGTTGCAACAGGTCATTATTGTCAAAAAGGAGAAATTGAAATTGATGGAAAAACGACCTTTCAATTATTGGCGGGAGCCGATAACAACAAAGATCAATCCTATTTTTTATGTCAATTATCTCAAGAGCAATTAGCAAAATCATTATTTCCAATTGGTAATTTGACGAAACCAGAAGTGCGAGAAATAGCCTCAAAAATGGATTTGATTACTGCCGAGAAAAAAGATTCTCAAGGATTATGTTTTATCGGAAAAGTTCGTTTACCTGAATTTCTTCAACAAAAACTACAACCAAAAGAAGGATTAATAATTCAAATTGATAAAAATAATCCCGTATATAATAATCAAACAGTAGCATTTGATTCGGAAAAAGCACGTTTAAAAAATATTTCGGATAGAATTATTTATAATCCAGAAATGGGGAAAAGTGTAGGAAAACATCAAGGAGCGCATTATTTCACAATAGGACAACGAAAGGGTTTGAATGTAGGCGGAACTACCGAACCCTTATTTATTATTGCAACAAACGTAGCAACAAATACAATATATACAGGTTTAGGAAGTTATCACCCAGGATTATTCAAAAGTGGATTATTCATCAGTAATGCTGAAATTCATTGGGTTCGAGAAGATTTGAAATTAGCAAATGGGCAAACATTAGATGTAATGACACGAATTCGATACAGACAACCTTTACAAAAATCAACTTTACATCAATTTGATAATGGAATGTATATTACTTTTGAAGAACCGCAATCAGCAATCACAGAAGGGCAATTTGCTGCATGGTATATTGGGAAGGAATTAGTAGGTTCGGGGGTAATTTCATAATTTTAAAACAAAAACGCAACAAAATGAAAAAATACATCGTATTTCTTTTTTTATTTTTCAATTTAATTTCTTTTTCTCAAGAAGATGCATGGGTATATTTTAATGCAAAACCAGATTCTCAAGTCTATTTTGCAGACCCACTATTGATGCTTACGCAGCGATCACTTGATAGACGAATCCTTCAAAACATTCCTTTAGATGATAAAGATATTCCGATGTATCAACCTTATATTGACCAAATTGCTGCAATTCCCGGCATTATAATAAAAGCAAAATCAAAATGGTTTAATGCTCTCCATATTCGAGGAACACAAGCTAATATTCAAGCACTATCATCGCTTTCATTTGTAGATCATATAGATTTTGCAAATAAGAATTTGAATGTTTCTGGAAAAACAGCTATTTTAAAAGAGAATAAACCTGTCCAAAAAGCAATGGAAACGGCAGTAATTTTTGACTATGGGACTTCGGCAAATCAAATACAAATGTTAAATGGACATTTGCTTCATCAGCAAAATTATACAGGAACTGGAAAAATTATTGCGGTCATGGACGGCGGTTTTCCTGGTGTAGATACTGCTGCACCTTTTTCCAGAATTAGAGACAATAATCAAATTCTGGGAGGTTATGATTATGTGACTAGAAATCCAAATTTTTATTCAGGAATTAGCCACGGAACCCTTGTTCTATCTACAATGGGAGGCTATGTAGAAGGCCAATTAATCGGGACTGCACCAGACGCTTCCTACTATTTATTCATTACTGAAGACGGATCAAGTGAAACTCCTTTGGAATTATCACTTTGGGTAGAGGCCGCAGAAGAAGCGGATAGATTGGGGGTTGATATTATCTCGACTTCTCTTGGTTATACTACTTTTGACAATCCAAATTATAATTTTACCTATGCCGATATGAATGGGACAACTTCATTTATTTCAAAAGGAGTCGATGTTGCTTTTAGCCGTGGAATGATTTGTGTTGTTTCGGCAGGAAATGATGGAAATAATAACTGGCAATTCATTGCTTCACCTGCAGATGCAAATCATGCACTTACTGTTGGTGCTGTAAATTCGGCTGGAAATTATGCGTCATTTAGCTCTCAAGGACCAACATCCGACAATCGAATAAAACCTGATGTAATGGCACAAGGAGCAAATACATATGCAGCAATTCCATCAGGAACAGTAAATAATTTATATAGTGGAACCTCATTTTCGGGACCGATTATCGCAGGAATGGTAGCTTCATTTTGGCAGGCACTTCCTTCAAAAACAAATGCAGAAATTGTTCAATTGATAAAAGAATCTTCAAGTGTTTATGCAAATCCTACAGATGAATTAGGTTATGGAATTCCAAATTTTAGTCTAGCATTATCCAATGCTTTATCTACAAATAATTTTTTAGAGTCTTCATTTTCATTATATCCAAATCCATTTCAAAGCAATGTTTTTATTTCTTTTTCAAAAAAATTAGAAAATACAAATTTCATTATTTATTCTACTTTAGGTCAAAAGGTTTTTGAAAAAAAACTACTTTCCTCCGAAAATAATTTGGAATTAAACGATTTAAGTTCTGGAATATATTTTTATCAACTACAAACAAAAGGCCAAACTCAGTCAGGAAAATTAATAAAGCAATAATGAATAAAATCACAAAACTTTTCAATATTCAATACCCAATTATTCAAGGCGGAATGATATGGAACAGTGGTTATAAACTAGCAAGTTCGGTCAGTAATTCTGGAGGTTTAGGGTTAATAGGTGCAGGATCTATGTATCCAGAAGTTTTGCGGGAGCATATTCAAAAATGTAAAAAAGCAACGGACAAACCTTTTGGGGTAAATATTCCGATGTTGTATCCAAATTTAGAAGAAATAATAAAAATTATAATTGAAGAAGGAGTAAAGATTGTTTTTACATCGGCAGGAAATCCAAACACCTGGACTTCTCTTTTGAAACAAAACGGAATAATTGTGGTTCATGTTGTGAGCAGTTCTAAGTTTGCACTAAAAGCCCAAGAAGCTGGAGTAGATGCAGTTGTTGCTGAAGGATTTGAGGCTGGCGGTCATAATGGTCGAGAAGAAACGACCACGTTCACTTTGATACCAATTGTGAAAGAAAAAATTTCTATCCCATTGATAGCAGCTGGTGGAATTGCTTCTGGAAGAGGGATTTTGGCAGCAATGGTTCTTGGAGCAGATGGAGTTCAAATTGGCAGTCGATTTGCAGCTTCTGTTGAATCATCAGCTCATGAAAATTTCAAAAAAACTATAATACAAGTCAATGAAGGCGATACGCAACTCACTTTGAAGGAATTAGCCCCTGTTCGATTAATAAAGAATAAATTTTTTGATGATATTCAAAAATTATATGAAAAAGGAACTACGCCAGAAGAATTAAAAACATTATTAGGACGGGCTCGAGCAAAGAAAGGAATGTTTGAAGGAGATTTGGTTGAAGGAGAATTAGAGATTGGTCAAGTGGCAGGAATTATTCATGAAATCAAACCTGTGCAACAAATTATGGACGAATTTATAACCGATTTTAAAAAGGCTCAGCAGGAAATTTCAGCGTTTTTAAAGTAAAAAACACCTCAATGACAAAATTTAAATTAATAATCATATTTGTTTTTCTAGTTTTAGGGATACAATATTCATTTAGTCAAGTTTATAAATATAAAACAACAGGATTTAGTGTTCTAGAACGAAATGACAAAGGAAAATGGGGAAAATGGTCCGATTTGGAAAAAGTAAATCTGCTTGTCACCCTGGATATTGACAAAAACCGAATCATCGTCTATTCCAGAGAGATTCAATTATATACAATTATGAATTATGAAAAAAAAGAAGAAAATGAGGCAGACGAAATTTTTCCTTTCTCCTGTTCCGATATGGATGGGCAACCATTTCTAATTTCAATTATTATTCGTAAAAAGCAAAACTTCCGTAAACAACTTTATATCAATCAGAAAAATGTTATTTTGCAGTATAATATTGAAGAAATTATTGATATTGAAGACTTTAAGAAATAAGAAAATTGTATTCCTTTTTTGTTAATGTTAAAAAATCATTATTTTTATTTTTGATTTGATAACTATTAGTTTTTTACCAACTTAAAGCCCTAATTTTGAACTTTAAATTATTATGATGAAAAAAATATTTCTAGTATTATTGATTTCTGTTTTTTGTATTTCAAATGCACAACAACGCCCAAAATTGGTTGTCGGAATTGTTGTCGATCAAATGAAAATGGATTATTTGTATCGTTTTTCAAATGATTTTTCAGATAATGGATTTAAACGATTGATGGCCAATGGCTATACATTTCAGAATATGCATTTTAATTATTTGCCCACCTATACAGCACCTGGACATGCTTCAATATACACAGGTGCAACACCTTCTTTGAATGGTATAATTGCAAATTCATGGTTCAATCGTTCTCTTGGCAAGCAAGTTTATTGTACCAGTGATGATTCGGTTAATGGACTTGGTGAAGGAACTTCTGAAGAAGGAATGATGTCCCCAAAAAATCTTCAAACAACTACTATTACAGACGAATTAAGATTAGAAACAAATTTTGCAGGAAAGGTGATAGGTATGAGTTTAAAAGATAGAGGTGCTATTTTGCCAGCAGGACATTTTGCAAACTGGGCATTTTGGTTCAGTAAGTCTGGAGCTTTCATTTCCAGTACTTTTTATGGAACAGAATTGCCAAATTGGGTCAATAACTTCAATCAAGAGAAACGATATTTACCTTATTTAACAAAAGACTGGAATCTATTGAAACCAATCGCTACCTATAACGAGAGTCTTCCAGATGATAATCCTTATGAAGGTAAATTATATAATGTTCCAGCACCTGTTTTTCCATATCATTTGAAAGATATGTATGAGAAAAATAATCCTGGAATAATCAAATCTACTCCTTTTGGAAATGATTTATTGGCCGAATTTGCAATGACAGCTATCGAAAATGAAGCCCTTGGGAAAGATGAAATTACCGATTTTCTAACCGTTAGTTTTTCTTCAACAGATTATATAGGGCATACATTAGGGGCTCGTTCTATGGAATTACAGGATACCTATTTGCGATTAGACGAGACGATTGCAAAATTGCTTTACTACCTTGATAAGAAGGTTGGAAAAGATAATTACTTATTGTTTCTCACGGCAGACCATGCGGGTGCTGATAACGCGAATTTTCTAAAAGACAATAAATATAAAGTTAATAATGTCCAGCCAAAAGAATTTGTTTCTCAGTTGAAAACTTTCTCCAACACATCATTTGGTGAAGATTTTATATTGAATTATTCTAATTTTAATTTATTTTTAAATAAAGAATTAATTAATAAGAAAGGATTGACTTTTGAAACTGTAAAACAAACTTTCAAAGATTATTTAATGTCGCTTGATCATGTTAAAAACGTATTCTCTAAAGAAGATATTATTTCTACTAATGGTAATGATTATTTTGTAAAATCAATTTCAAATGGATTTGATCCAAAGCAAAGTGGCGATTTAGTGGTTCTGGACAAACCAGGGTATGTGGAATATGGCACAACCGGAACAGAACACGGCTCCCCATATAGTTATGACACTCATGTTCCACTAATTTTTTATGGCTGGCATATTAAACATGGAGAAAGTTTTGCCAAAAAAGAAATTACACAAATTGCACCTACAATTGCACAAAAAATAAAAGTTGCTTTTCCAAATGGCACGGAGGCAAATGTGCTACTTGAAGTTTTAGATAGCAAATAAAAATAGTCATTTATAGCATATCTAATTTTTAAGCAAATCTTTAAAAGACACACATTCTTTAATTTGGATACCTTTTGCGTCTTTCCATATTATTATTTGTAC
>CAIJXW010000061.1 GCA_903824755.1 uncultured Bacteroidota bacterium
AAGAGCATTATGAATTCATTTTTAAATACTAGTTCTAAAATTAAATTCTTTGGGCATATACCTGATGGAACTGCAGTCAAATCCCGTGATTTAACCAATAAAAACGGAATGCAATTGAATGTTATCACTTTTGGCGCTACGATAACCTCATTAAAAATACCCTTGAAAAATGGCAATTTTATTGACGTGGTCTTGGGTTTCGATACTTTGGAAGCCTATTTAAATTCCTTTAATATAAATAGTGCGCCGTATTTTGGAGCCACGGTAGGGCGTTTTGCTGGCAGAATTAATAATAGTACTTTTAGATTGAACGGCAAATCGATTGATTTAAATAACAATAATAATGGGCACTCCTTGCATGGTGGAAATATTGGCTTTAGCCAAAAACAATGGGAGATTAAAAATGTTAATGAAGGGGAAAATCCATCTATAACGTTAAGTTATTTCAGTCCCGATGGGGAAGAAAATTACCCCGGAGATGTATCGATAGATTTGACCTACACTTTATCGGAAGAAAATGAATTGATTATTGAGTACGTTGCCACTACATCGGAGGATACAATAATAAACTTGACACATCATAGTTATTTTAATCTTGATGGTCATAATTCTACTATTCTTGAACAGGATTTATCAATTAATTCCAATAAAATATTGGAAACCAATGAACATACAATTCCAACGGGTCAATTTCTGAATTTAGAAAACAACCCTTTTAATTTTAATCAAGCTAAAAAATGCCCTCAAAAAATAGATTCCACTTTTGTTTTGAATGATGGTGAGAAATTCTCGGCTTCACTTTTCAGCCCTAAAAATAATTTAGAAATGTTGGTTTATACAAATCAACCGGCTGTGCATATTTATGTGGGAGGAAATTGTAATAATGAAATAAAAGGAAAGGAAAATACAGATTATCAAAATTTGAGCGGGATTTGTTTTGAAACTCAAAATTTTCCAGACGCACCGAATCACGATCATTTTCCTGACTCTGTTTTAAGAAAAGATGAAGTATATCAACATAAGACTAGGTATAAATTTCAAGAAATTAAATAAAAACAACCAAATTATAAATAATGAATGCGATTTTAATTAAAGACACAACTGATTTTTTTAAAGCTAAATTTGGAAATGTACCCGATAAAATAGTTCTTTCCCCAGGAAGAATTAATATTATTGGCGAACACATTGATTATAATGATGGTTATGTTTTACCCGCAGCTATTGATAAAATAGTTTGTTTTGCATTCGAAAAAAACAATTCAAATACCGCAAAAATTCATGCGATTGATCTGAATGAATCACTAAAAATAGACGTTACAAAAGAAGAAACAATTAGCGATATCGTTTGGACTAATTATTTACGGGGTGTTTTATTTCAATTAAAATTAAAAGGACACAAAATAGGAGGCTTTAACTGCACCTTTAGTAGTAATATTCCAATTGGTTCTGGTTTGTCTTCTTCGGCAGCCTTAGAATGTGGATTTTTATTTGGGATTAATGAAATGTTTAATTTGGGGATA
>CAIJXW010000062.1 GCA_903824755.1 uncultured Bacteroidota bacterium
AAAACCTGCGCCACAATTGTCGTGTTCAAATTCTGGAAGATAGAGACCTTGTGCTTTAATTTTCATGCTTGCTAATTTTTTGTAAAAATAAAGATTTCGTTACAAATAAAACAGCTATTTTATTAAATCGCATCTATTTTTGCAGTAATAATGAAATTTCATTAAATAATTAGCAATTGCATATTTTATTTCAATTGAAATGTAAAATTGATAATTCTTTACTTGATTTTAACCTTAAATTATCTTATAATCCATAAATAATTCCCTCGGTTTATTAGAATTTTACATCTAATAGTTCGTTTATTTTATTATTTCTTCGATGTTTGCCCTTCCTATTTCAATATTGCAAAAAAAATCGCCAATTAATTTCCGAATTATCAAAAAGAAATTTTATACAATTTTATCTTTAAAAACATTTCTCAAATTAGCCTAATTGCATTACTTTTGTGCCACTTTAATCCTAGAACTAATTTAGGATTTCGATAAAATAGTATTATGGACATACACGAATACCAAGGGAAAGAAATATTAGCTAGTTATGGTGTGAAAGTGCAACGCGGTTATGTTGCAAATAATCCAGCAGAAGCAGTAGCTGCAGCTAAACAATTGACTGCCGAAACAGGAACAGGTTGGCACGTAATCAAAGCACAAGTGCATGCAGGAGGAAGAGGAAAAGGAGGCGGAGTTAAACTGGCTAAAAATTTACAGCAAGTTGAAGAAATTGCAGGGCAAATAATTGGAATGCAATTAGTTACTCCACAAACATCTGCCGAAGGAAAAAAAGTTCATAAAGTATTGGTAGCCGAAGATGTATATTATCCAGGCGAATCTGAAACATCAGAATTTTATATGTCAGTGCTTCTGAATAGAGGAATTGGACGCAATATGATTATGTATTCTACCGAAGGAGGAATGGATATCGAAGAAGTTGCAGAGCATACTCCACATTTAATCTTTACCGAAGAAATTGACCCATCTGTTGGTTTGCAAGGTTTTCAAGCAAGAAGAATTGCTTTTAATTTAGGTTTATCTGGAAATGCTTTCAAAGAAATGACTCAATTTGTAGCCGCACTTTATAATGCCTATATCGGTTCAGACGCTTCAATGTTTGAAATCAATCCAGTATTAAAAACATCTGACGACAAAATTATTGCGGTTGATGCCAAAGTTAATTTAGATGACAACGCTTTGTTTAGACAAAAGAAATTTGCAGAAATGCGAGATATTCTTGAAGAAAATCCAATCGAAGTAGAAGCGAAAGAAGTAGGATTAAACTATGTAGATTTAGACGGAACCGTTGGTTGCATGGTGAACGGAGCAGGACTTGCAATGGCAACTATGGATTTAATCAAATATGCAGGATTTGAACCAGCAAATTTTCTTGACGTAGGAGGAACGGCTGATGCAAAACGTGTGGAAACCGCTTTTCGTATTATCTTGAAAGACCAAAACGTGAAAGCAATTTTAATCAATATCTTTGGTGGAATTGTTCGTTGTGATCGAGTAGCACAAGGAGTTGTAGATGCATACAAAAACATGGGTGATGCTATAAAAGTGCCAATCATCGTTCGTTTGCAAGGTACAAATGCCGAAATTGCAAAAGAATTAATCGACAATTCAGGAATGCCAATTTTATCAGCTGTTGAGTTTCAAGAAGCTGCCGATCAAGTTAAAGCAGCACTTTCTTAATTATATTAGATGTTCAAATTATAAAAAAAATCCTAATCGAAAGATTAGGATTTTTTGTTTTTTCCATTTTTATAAGTTACTTTTTCTACGACCTGCACTTTAGGAGTAGGTTTCTTGTCACGCGATTTTGGGTTGGAAGTTGGTTTTTTCTTAAACGCTACTTTCGGACTAGCATTAAATTCAGGTCTGGCCTTAAAGCCTTCTTTTTTAGGGATTTCTGATTTATGTTTTGCCAAAACATCGTTTGGGTTTTTTGGATTTTCTTTTGTGCCACGCAAATGAATTACTAAGCCATTAAGAAAATTACGCAACACTTGATCGCCACAATCCATATAATTCTCATGTTTTTCATCACGAAAAAACGCTCCTAATTCAGATTTTGTAATTCTAAAGTCAACTAATTCTAATATTTCAACTATTTGATCATCGCGAAGCATTAATGCAACTCGCAGTTTTTTAAAGATATCGTTATTGGTCATTGTTTTTTTTTCAAAGGTACTTATTTAACTCCTTATATTAAATTTTGTTTCCCGATAATTCAATTTCGTTTGGCTTTTGTTTTATATTTGCCCTAATAAATTTATCATAATTACTTTTTAAAAATAAAACAATAATGACACGAATTGAAGTTTTGAATGCCATAATCAAGAAAAATAATGTTCAAAATTATCTCGAAATAGGGGTAAACCGAGGAAAATGTCTCTTTAACATCAAAGGATCAAAAAACCGATTTGCAGTTGACCCATTTTTTAATTTCAATTCCTGGAAAAAATTCAAAGCCTGTGTGCTAAATTCAGACAATTTTAAAAACAATTATTTTGAAGTGACAAGTGATGATTTTTTTCATCAAAATGAAGTTTTATTACAAAAAAACACTCTAAATTTAGCTTTTATTGACGGTTTGCACACCTACAAACAATCACTAAATGATACGCTAAATACCCTTAAATATCTTGATAACAAAGGGATTATTGTTTTGCATGACTGCAATCCATTAGACGAATTAGCAGCCTATCCAGCAAACTCTATTGATGACGCCAGAAAAGACTTGGAAAATCACAAAGATTGGAAAAATATTTGGAATGGTGATGTATGGAAAACCATTGTTTATATCAGAAAAAACCACCCAGAACTAACCGCTTTTGTCCTAAATACAGATCATGGTTTAGGATTTGTATATAAAAAAGAACGTACTGAATTACCAGAAATTTTCAATTCAATTACAGAAATTGATTCTCTAGAATATTCTTTTTTTGATGCTAACAGAAATGAATTAATAGATTTGAAACCTGTTTCTTACTTTCAAGAATTTCTTAAATCAATTTAAACTATTTTTCTATAACAAGACTTTTTTATTTGGTTATAAATAGGATATATTTTTATAGTTTACAATCACAATTTTTTTGATAGAAAGCTATTATTCAATGTGTTAATTGAAATTAAGTAGAAATAAATTAATTTTGAAACTAGATTTGCTCTTGCAATTTTTTGATAGCATCTCGCAACTTTGCTGCTTGCATAAAATCTAATTCTTTTGCAGCTTTTTCCATCGCTTTTCTATTTTCGCGAATGCGTTTCTCTATTTCGGCTTTTGACAAGTATTCAGTAATTGGTTCAGCAGCAAAATTCATAGCATATCCTAATTCAAAATCTACCAAAGGATTTTTTGTAAAGGCACTCTCGATTTTCTTATTCAATGCCTGTGGAACTTGATTATTATCGACATTAAAATTAATTTGTTTGGTTCTTCTATAATTCGTTTCATCAATTGTTTTTTGCATACTTGCCGTAATTTTGTCAGCATACATAATAGCTTTTCCGTTTAGATTTCTTGCTGCACGACCAATTGTTTGTGTCAACGAACGGTGACTTCTCAAAAATCCTTCCTTATCAGCATCTAAAATTGCAACTAATGAAACCTCAGGCAAATCCAGCCCCTCTCGAAGTAAATTGACACCAATCAGGACGTCAAAAATTCCTTTCCGTAAATCTTGCATGATTTCAATTCGCTCTAAAGTATCGACATCTGAATGTATATAGCGACAACGAACACCAACTTTTGTGAGGTATTTTGCCAACTCTTCGGCCATTCTTTTAGTTAAAGTTGTAACCAAAACACGCTCGTCTATCTCACATCTCAACTGGATTTCTTCAATCAAATCATCAATTTGGTTGAGGCTTGGACGCACCTCTATCACTGGATCCAATAGCCCTGTTGGTCGAATTACTTGCTCCACATAAACGCCGTCACAACGTTGCAATTCATAATCAGCAGGAGTTGCCGATACATATATAACTTGGTTTTGCATGGCTTCAAATTCCTCAAACTTCAACGGGCGATTGTCCATAGCAGCTGGAAGTCGGAAACCATATTCGACCAAATTCTCTTTTCTACTTCTGTCGCCACCATACATTGCATGAACTTGAGAGAGTGTGACGTGGCTTTCATCAACAACCATAAGGAAATCTTTAGGAAAATAATCCAACAAACAAAAAGGGCGTGTTCCTGGCAATCGACCGTCTAAATAACGAGAATAATTCTCAATTCCAGAACAATATCCTAGCTCGCGAATCATTTCTAAATCAAAATTGGTACGTTCTTCGAGTCGTTTTGCTTCCAAATGTTTACCGATTTCTTTAAAATAATCAACCTGTTTCACTAAATCTTGTTGGATTTCCCAAATGGCATTTTGTAATACATCAGGAGAAGTCACAAACATATTTGCAGGATATATGGTCAGTTTTTCAAATTTTTCTACTACTTGGGAGTTTTTTACATCAAAACTTTCAATTTCTTCAATTTCATCGCCGAAAAAGTGAATTCGGAAGGCATCATCAGCATAACTTGGAAAAACTTCTACAATATCTCCTTTTATTCTAAAATTTCCTGGAGTAAAATCGGCTTCGGTTCTAGAATATAAACTTTGCACTAAAGAGTGAAGAAATTTGGTTCTAGAAATAGCTTGATCTCTTTCAATTGCGATTACATTTTTCTGAAATTCAACAGGATTCCCAATACCGTACAAACAGGAAACCGAGGCCACTACTAGTATATCACGGCGTCCAGAAAGTAGGGAAGCTGTGGTGCTTAGTCTCATTTTTTCTAACTCCTCATTGATTGATAAATCCTTCTCAATAAAAACTCCTGTGACAGGCATAAACGCTTCGGGTTGATAATAATCATAATAAGAAACAAAATATTCTACCGCATTATTCGGAAAAAATTGCTTGAATTCAGAATATAATTGTGCTGCTAATGTCTTGTTGTGAGCCAAAACTAAAGTAGGTCTTTGCACTTCTTCAATTACATTTGCCACCGTAAAAGTCTTTCCAGAACCCGTAACTCCTAATAAAGTTTGAAAATGTTCACCATCGATTATTCCTTTGGCTAATTTTTCGATAGCTTGAGGTTGGTCGCCTTTCGGCTTATAATCGGATACAACTTGGAATTTCATTAATAAACGAACGCTTAATTTTTAAAACACAAAGGTACAAAGGAAATGCAATTTATAATAAAAACAAAAATCTAAAACTTCCAACTTTTTTGTTGCCCTTCACTCAAGAATGTCCACGCTATAAAACGACTTGTTTTTTGGCCTTGAGCCATATTTATTGTTTTTATAGCTACAGGATTTACTTTTTCTAAAGTCTTATAAAGGCTTTTTAGATTTTCTTTCTTGGATACTAATGTGGTAAACCAAAAACAATTTAACGGATATTTTACACTTTCATATATCATTTGTGTCAAAAATTTGAGTTCACCACCATCACACCATAATTCTGAATTTTGACCGCCAAAATTTAAATGAGGTTTATCTATTTTGCTTAATTCTAAATTATTATTTTTTCTAATATTTGCTTTTGCCGCTTCTAATGCTGAGGTATGAAACGGCGGATTGCAAATTGTAAATGCAAATCTATCCTCTGGAGTAATACTATTTTTAAAAATAAAACGAGATTCTGTTTGCAATTGCAAACTTACAAAATCGATTAATGTTGGGTTTTGCTCTATTATTTTTTTACAATTTTGGATCGCTTTTTCATCAATATCGGTACCAACAAAACTCCAATTATAGGTTTTGTTTCCAATAATTGGATAAATACAATTTGCTCCAATTCCGATATCTAATCCTTGAACTGTTTCTCCTGTTGGGATAATTCCGTTATTAGATTCGGCTAACAAATCGGCGATATAGTGCAAATAATCTGCTCTACCAGGTATTGGCGGACATAGATAATCATTTGGGATATCCCAATTTTGAATATCATAATTTGTGATGAGTAATGCTTTGTTTAAAAGTTTTACGGCATCAGAATTGCTGAAATCAATGGTTTGATTATTGAATTGATTGATAAAAACATGATTTTTTAATTCAGGACAACATTGCATTAATTGTTCAAAATTATATCCAAATCGATGTTTGTTTCGAACGTGTAAATTGACTTTTTCGACCGTATTACTCATTTTTTTATCGGATATAAATGTTGTGTTTCAATATTAATCTATACATTCCATTAGCAACAAATCGCCTTCTTGATGTGTGATTGTCACTATTCCATCTTGAACAACATGATTGCTACTTCCTGATTTATATCCCATTTTCAGAACTTCATTTTCTAGTGGATAATATAAGTTTTGCGAATGCACTCCGCTTACTTTACCAATCGGAATCAATGAAATTGGAGTATTTTTTGTGTACCATTTTTCAAATTTTGTAGGCAATAAAAATACTTTTGAATGGTCATCTAGTAATACTATTTTTAATTTTTCGCGATATTGAACGATAGTAGTTAGGTTTGTTATTGTGTGGTCGGCACGTTTTCCTGTTGCCCAAATAACATTTACAGCAGGTATTTTCCTTTCTATTAAATAATCGAATGCTTTTTCTAAATCAGTTTTGTTTTGGTCAGGAGCATGAATAATTTCTATTGGATATTGAATTTCTCTGTAATAATTGGCATCAAAATCACGATCAAAATCTCCCAAAAGCACATCAACTTTTATTTCAAGCCGAACGACACGCTCAATTGCAGCATCAAGAACAACGACAAGTGGTGACCATTCTAGCAATTGTCCTAATAATTCCGAACTACATTCGGCTCCATTTGCAATTATTAGTGCGGGTTCCTGATCGTCTCGAACAATATGGTGTGATGACATTTGAAGTGATTAACGTTTTAGAGAAAAATGCCCTTTTATTTCTTTATTATCTTTAAAAATTACGGTAAACCAATAATCATCTGCTGGATAAAGAGATCCATTTATGGTTCCGTCCCAGCCGATGGTATTCGGTTTTAATGTATAAATAAATTTGCCAAAGCGGTCATAAATAGATACTTGTTTAATATTTAAAAAACTCCCTACAAAGTTCCAAGTGTCATTTATTCCATCATTATTTGGTGTAAAAAAATTGGGATAACCAAAAACAGAAAAAGCTTTTGAAACTATTCCGCAACCGTGAAAATCTTTGACAAATATAGTGTGATCACCACTGGTTAAATTTTCGAAAATAGGACTGCTTTGATAATTTCCATTACTGTTATCCAAAGCATAAAGATAACTTCCAATCCCAATGGGGTTAACAACTATGGAGTTATTTCCATTATTTTCTATTATCGTATAATTTATTGTTGCAATTTCGGAATCAATCACTGTTATTGTTCTCGTTGCACTACAATTATAACTATTTGTTACTTTTATTTGATAATTTCCAGACTCATTTATTTGAATGTTTGGAGTAATTTCATTAGTTGACCACAGAAAAGTAGTCCCAACATTTGATGATAAATTACCCGAAACTAGAGTGATTTTTTTTGGAAAAGTATCAATACAATAATAATGCTCCGAATCTGCTTCCAGAATTGGTTTCAACCGAGTGACCAACTGAAACGAAGTTATCGAAAAACAATCATTACCATTTGTAGCTTGAATTCGGGCATAAATAGTTTGAGGATTTGCAATATTTGTATAATTATCAGCAAGAGGATTTAGATTATTTGTAGCATCTGCGGCATTGATATGATATGAAATAGTATAATCGGAAGCATTCTGACTCAATAGAATCTCCGAATTTTTTGTGGATAATAAAAATTGGGCCTCGCTTGGTGCTGTTTCGCAGGAAAAATGATTTGTTGGTTGATTTGCAACAGGTGCGTTAACGATATTTATTTGTTTGTGAAACACTTTAAATACACCTGCAATTTGCATAGTGAGCGTTACTTGATAACTTCCAACTGCGGTATATATATGAATCGGTTGTTCAAGATTTGAGGTGTTATTCGGTGAATTTATATCGCCAAAATCCCAAACAATCGAATTGACATTTTCTACGGCAGGAATTTGAAAATTGGTTTGACTTCCAAAACAATAATTGGACGAAGTAAATGTTAAATCCAAAAAGGAAGTGATAAAGGAAGGAAGACCGAAATAACTTAAATTAGTACCTAAATTTACAGCTTGAGCTGAATAATTACAACCAACTCCAATTGTATTTGGACTATTAATAACATCTAAAAAGGGCAAGTTGTTTCGTGCGACATATATTTTTTGATTTGGTGCCAGTTGTAAAGCCCCGAGAATTCCTTCATTAAATTCATCAAAAATATATTCGCCTACTAATGTCTTAGACAGATTGATAGTGGTTTCGTCTTGGCTGGCAATATTGAATTGAAAAACTTGTGAAATAGAATTGGTAAAGTCAATTCTAGAAACATAAAGGAGATTACTATTAGAAGAAAATTCAAGTCCATAAGCTCCAATATAGTTAGAATTAATTGAAGATGTTGATATTAGAGTTAATTGACCTGTAAGATTATTAAATTTAAATAATTGCATTTCGCTACCAATTCCTGAATTTGCACACGCAACAAATTCGCCGTTTGGCGATGACTTCATGTAGCCAAGTGTTCGTTGAGTATCATTCCCAATTGATGTTCCAGCACTGGATATTATTGCTGGATTTACCCCAGAGGCAGTTAGAAGATAACAGGTGAATTGATTGCTATTGTATCTGTGTGCTATCACCCAAAAATCATTTCCATTTGCGTGTTGCACAACGGTTATTTTTTCTAAACAGGGTGTTGCAAGTTGATTGTTTTTCGAAGAAATATCGCCCAAGCCATTGTCTAATGTCAAATCAATTATACTGTAATTTAGTCCATTTGGCTTCCCCAATTCATCAACTGTAAAGACGTAAAAGACATTTGGAAAGTTAGGTTTTGGAACAATTACTGCCGATTGCGTGCTAGAAGGATCACCTTTTAGTCCATTTCCGTTGGGCATCACAAGATGATTCTTGTTCCAAACTTTTATTCCATCAGTATAAAAAAGTAAATTTCCAGAATTATCACAAAGTGTAGCGCAACCTTCAGGCGTTTCTAATTGTCCATTGTCTAGTGCAATAGGGTTTGTTCCAGAATTAAAACTAATTCCTGCTTTTTTTCCAAAATACCAAATTCCAGCTGGGCTTTGAGCCAAAGAAATTTGGAAAAATAATAGAAGAAAAAGAGTTTTTTTTGTCATGAATTTTTTATGTATTCAACTTTGTAAATGTAACTATTTTGAAAGTGTTTTTCTAATTTTAGGAAATAGGTATTTTATTCGACACTATAATTTTTTGAATCCATTTCCGACAAACTGAAATAACCAAGAGCATAATTTGCCTCATTTGTCTGGTTGATTATATTTCCTCGAACAGTGGCAGGTGGAGATTGAAACGGACTTCCGCCCGTGCTTCCAGCTAGGCTTATCAAGATATTCATATAGTTGAAATATCGTTTCGAAATTCCCGAAAGTTCGAGCTGAAGCAAATCTCCTGTTTTTAATTTATCATCGGTATAAATGGCATAAAATGTATTTCCTTGAAACAAAAGATCATAAAAAACGCGATAATTCGGAATGCTATTATAATTTGTTTTTACTTTATAAAGATAATAATCATTTGTAGCTGAATTATCTTTAAAATACGATTTGATTTCAATATTTTTTCCTCCAAAACCAGTATTGTTTTTTTGTTTTATAGAATCAATTACGGGAACTGGAATCAAGGTTTCCGTTGCTATATACGTCTGATTATTTTGAACTACCGTCAAACTATATGTTTCATTTAAAACAGGTAAAAAATTAGAACAAACATATTCGCCTTGCACCCCGCTTTCTATAAAATTGAAGGTCATATCGTTGCTGTCTGTTATAAAAACAATGGCATTAGAAACTGTCGGAATCACATTAGAATAGAAATTTCCTGTTGTAGATAATTTTATGGTTTGTTGATTTCCCAGAGTACCTTTTTTCCATTTTATAGATGCATCAATAACGAGTTTTGGTTCGCTAGTATTCAAATCGACTTCGATTACTTTTTCGCAGCTTACAATTATAAAAAGCAACAATAATAAAGCAATATTTTTTATATTTTTCATAATTATTTTAAAATTTAAAATTATAACTCACCGCAGGAACAATTCCAAATATTGATAGTCGCACCGCTTCATTCACGCCGTTTGAAGGGTTTTGTCTAAAACTAATTGAAGCCGCATTTTGTCGATTATAAACGTTATAAATGCTAAAAACCCATTCTGCTTGCCATTTTTTCTTTTTGGATTGCGTTGGCAAATAGGTTGCGGCAATATCAAGGTGATGATAGGTTGGCAGCCTGTTTTCATTTCTCAATCCGTAGCTCGGAATTGTAATGTCTTGATATTGATATTGTCCATTTGGAAAGGTTACAGGCTGTCCGGATTGTAAAGAAAAATTGGCACCAAATGTCCATTTTTTGTTCAAAATATAGCTACTAGTTATGGCAATATTATGCAATTTATCATAAGCGGATTTGTACCAATTTCCATTATTAATTCCTAACTCCTCTGCTGTTCTTCCAGGTGTTTTTTGTTCAGATTTTGATAAAGTATAAGAAATCCAGCCCGTTAGTTTGCCTGTATTTTTTCTAAGTAACATTTCTAAACCATACGATCGTAATTTTCCATTTAAAATTACTTGCTCCAAGGCTTCATTTGCTATCAAATCGGCACCATCAATATAATCGATACGATTTTCTACAATTTTATAAAAAGTCTCTAATTCTAATGAATAGTCATCATCGTGAAAATTATTAAAATAGCCAAAAGCCACTTGGTCAGCAATTTGTGGTTTGATATACGTATCACTTGGCGTCCAAATATCTAATGGAGTAGGAGACGAGGTGTTTGAAACTAGCTGTAAATACTGCACCATTCGGTTATAGCTCACCTTTATTGATTTGTTATCTTGAAAGGAATAGGAAGCCGAAAATCTAGGTTCAAAATTGTTATAGGTTATAATATTTTTATTACTTCCATAATATTTTGTTCCAATAGGGATTCCTTTTTCATAAATTTTCAAGTCAGGATCAAAGGTTACGGCTTGATTGTTTTCATAAAGATTTACTGTTGAAGCCCCCAATCTATAAAACATA
>CAIJXW010000063.1 GCA_903824755.1 uncultured Bacteroidota bacterium
ACGTAGTTGTATCTCACAAAGCGCTTATTGAAGCGGATATTGAAATCCAGAAAAAAGAAATCATCGGTCAATTGCAAAAAGGACAAGTATTAGAAGGTGTTGTTAAAAACATTACTTCTTATGGAGTGTTTATTGATTTAGGTGGTGTTGATGGATTGATTCACATTACGGATCTTTCTTGGAGTAGAATTAACCACCCAAGTGAAGTTTTGGAATTAGACCAAAAATTAAATGTTGTTATTCTTGATTTTGATGACGAAAAAACAAGAATTCAATTAGGTTTAAAACAATTGAACGCTCACCCATGGGACGCTTTGAATGCCGAAATTAAAGTTGGTGACAAAGTAAAAGGTAAAGTAGTTGTAATCGCTGATTATGGTGCATTTATCGAAGTTGCCGAAGGTGTTGAAGGTTTGATTCACGTTTCTGAAATGTCTTGGTCAACGCACTTGCGATCTGCTCAAGATTTTGTGAAAGTTGGCGATACTGTTGAAGCAGTTATCCTAACTTTGGATAGAGATGACCGTAAAATGTCATTGGGGATCAAACAATTATCTCAAGACCCATGGACAGACATTACTGCGAAATATCCAGTAGGTTCTAAACATGTAGGAATCGTTAGAAACTTTACAAACTTCGGAATATTCGTAGAATTAGAAGAAGGAATTGACGGATTGATTTATATCTCAGATTTATCTTGGACTAAGAAAATCAAACACCCATCAGAATTTGTAAATGTTGGCGAAAAATTAGACGTAGTTGTATTAGAATTAGATGTTGAAGGACGTAAATTATCTTTAGGTCACAAACAAACTACTGCTAATCCTTGGGATCAATATGAAGATTCATTTGCTGTTGGAACTATCCACACAGGTGAAATCTCTGAAATTGTTGACAAAGGAGCTACCGTAGAATTTGGCGATGATATCGTTGCTTTCATTCCGACTCGTCACCTTGAAAAAGAAGATGGTAAGAAATTGAAAAAAGGCGATTCAGCCGAATTTAAAGTAATTGAATTTAATAAAGAATTCAAAAGAGTAGTTGCATCACATACGGCTATTTTCCGTGAGGAAGAAGAGAAAAATGTGAAAGCAGTTGTAGAAAACAATTCGTCTTCTTCAAACACTGCAGCTTCTACCTTGGGAGATAACAATGACATTCTTGCTGATTTGAAAGCAAAAATGGAAAAGAAAGAGAAAAAATAATCATTTTCTTTTGAATATTAAAGCCTCGCAATTTGCGAGGCTTTTTTTATATAAATAGTTTAGAATTTATAAATCGATAGTCACCAGCAAATTGGTTTTATTCTTTCTTTTGAATAACAATCAATTCATTGTGCTGCTCCACTCGTGGAATGAGTTTTATAGAATAGTTTCTTTTTTTGAAATCATCACTATATTTTTTGTTTCTAATGTTATCCATGTCATTATGAATCATAGTGTTAAACAGAATATACCCCGAAGGGTTAAGTAAAAATCCAATACGTTTCGAGAAGAAATCTTCAAATAGAAAGTGGGGCATTTTGCTATCTTGAAAAACATCAATAATGATTAAATCATATTTTTCTTTGGTTTTTAAAACAAATTCAAAAGCATCATCAATCACAATTTCTAAATTTGGAATCTGGTCTAACTTGAAATAGGTATTGGCAATTTCAATGATTTCGGCATCAATTTCAACTCCAGTAATGCGGCCTTTAAAACCAATTTCTTTCGATATTGTTTGAATCACACTGCCACCAGCAACACCAAGAACTAAGATTGAATCCATATCTTTGATGGTCTCAAAATTAATTTCTTTGAGGCCTTTTCTTAAAATGCGTTGCAAACTTCCAAAAGAATAATTTGTGTTTTTTGAATCGAGCACTAACTGACCATTATTCCAAGTCACTTCGAGGGTTTTACTAATGCTTGATTTTTTTTGATAAATGTTGATAGGCATTAGGAAACTTACTACTTTTTTTAGCATTTGTTTTTTTTACCAAAAATAATAGAATAATGTTACTTTTACACAAAATTAGTTATTTTGAAAAAACAAATATATAAATGGTTCTTTTTCCGAATCATGGGCTGGAAAATCACAGGAAATGTTGACGAAAACATAAAGAAATGTGTTTTTATGGTAATTCCACACACGAGTTGGCACGACTTTCTGATAGGTGTTCTTGTTAGAGGAGCAATTGGGTTGGAAATAAATTTTGTAGGAAAACAAGAGTTATTCCGATTTCCGTTAGGCGTTTTCTTCCGATATATGGGCGGTGCAGCACTCGACCGTTCGGGCGGATTGAACAAAGTTGATGCCATTGCAAATGTGTTTAACGAAAAATCAATTTTCAGACTTGCTATTGCCCCCGAAGGTACCCGAAAAAAAGTAACCGAACTACGAACAGGTTTTTATTATATCGCCCACAAGGCAAATGTTCCAATAATTCCTTGCTCTTTTGATTATAGATTGAAACAAGTTTCTATTGGCAATCCTTTCCTGCCGACAGGTAATATAGAAGCCGATTTTAAAGAAATTCTTGTGCATTTTAAAGGGGTAACAGGGAAAATTCATGAAAACAGTTTTATTGTTGAATAAATAGGCAAATATGCTAACTAAATCTAAAAATTTGACCTTATGAATCTAGAAGAAATTTTCTATCAATATAAAGAAACGGCTATTGCAGGCCGCTATATAACGCTATCGTCAATTGCGGATTTATTGCTCAACAATAAAGGAATCGAAACTACTATAATCGGAAAATCGGTTCAAGAAAAACCTATTTATCAACTAAAAATAGGGAAGGGGACAACCAAAATTTTGATGTGGTCGCAGATGCACGGAAACGAAAGTACGACTACAAAAGCATTAATTGATTTTATCAATTTTCTAACACAATCCGAAATTGGCATGCAATTTCAAGAGCAATTTTCGTTTTGCATTTTGCCAATGCTCAATCCAGATGGAGCAGCACTTTATACTCGAGAAAACGCAAATTTGGTTGATTTGAATAGAGATGCACAAAATTTGTCGCAACCAGAAAGCAAGTTACTCAGAAAAACATTCAACGATTTTCAGCCGCATTATTGCTATAATCTCCATGACCAACGCACTATTTATGGCACAGAAGAAAAAAACAAACCTGCTACGGTTTCGTTTTTGGCCCCTTCATTTGATGAAAATCGCACCATAAATGCAGTTCGCACCAAGGCAATCAAAGTTATCGTGGCTATGAATGATGTTTTGCAAGTTTATATTCCAAATCAAGTTGGCCGTTTTGACGATTCGTTTAATATCAATTGTGTGGGTGATACTTTTCAAAATCTGGAGGTTCCGACTATCTTGATTGAAGCAGGACATTTTCCTGATGATTATGAAAGAGAAATAACAAGAAAGTATATTTTTATGGCAATTATCTCTGGAATAGAAAGCCTTTATAATAATTATGAGCAAGAACATGCAATAGATAAATATTTGAAAATCCCCGAAAACAAAGTGTGTTATTATGATGTTATTTATAAAAACATTTGTTGGTTTGAGGATTCAAAATTGGTGGTTTCCAGCCTTGGCATTCAGTATAAAGAAGAGGTAAAAAATGCAGTGATCACTTTTACTGCCTATATCGAAAAAATAGGCAATCTAGAGGGCTTTTTTGGTCATTTGGAATTTGACGCCAAAAAAGAATTATATTCAGATAATTTGCAAAACATTCCCGAAATTTCCCAAAAAGCTAATTTTTTTATAGGAAAAAGCATAAATATTGTTAATGGATTGATAAAAATGTAAAAAATTTAAGTTTTTTAAAAATAAAGTTCTTATTTTTGTTTTTTGAATTAAATTATTAAAAAATATCATTAATTTTTTTGAGTTATGAGTAAGTTTAGATTAGATGAAGTAGATCACCAAATTTTAGATATGTTGATTGATAATACGAGAGTTCCGTTTACAGATATTGCGAAAAAGCTATTAATTTCGGCTGGAACAGTTCACGTTAGAGTAAAAAAAATGGAAGATGCTGGAATAATTATGGGGTCTTCATTGACTTTGGATTATGAAAAATTAGGTTATTCTTTTATTGCTTATGTTGGCGTATTTTTGAACAACACGTCCCAAACAAAATTTGTTTTGGAGCGCATAAATGAAATTCCATTTGTGACCGTAGCACATATAACTACTGGTAAATTTAATATTTTTTGTAAAATACGTGCCAAAGACACAAAACATGCAAAAGATGTAATTTTTATGATTGATGATATTGAAGGTGTATATAGAACAGAAACGATGATTTCGTTAGACGAAAGTATTAATGATAAAAAGCGTTTGATGCATACTATTTTCAAAAATCTATAATTTATGAGAATATAAATTTTAAACCTCAGGTGAAAACTTGAGGTTTTTTTTTGTTAAAACTTAGAAATCAATAACTAAACAACTGCAGATAATACTAATTATAAACATCGAAAATGAATTCAAATCAATTGCCCGTTAGTGAATACCCAGATTTTTTTAAAGGATATGTCCAAGCTTTGGAAAATATCGAATTACAAGAGGAATTAGAAATTTGTTTACACAAATTCATCAAATTTGTACAGAATATCCCAATGGATAAATTTGATTATCGCTATATGGAAGGCAAATGGACTATCAAAGAAATTATTCAGCACTTGATTGATGCTGAGCGAGTTTTCGGTTATCGAGCCTTACGAATTTCAAGAAATGATGCTACCCCTTTGCCTGGTTTTGACGAGAATAGTTTTGCTGAAAACACAGATGCAAACGCTCGAAGCTTGCAAGGATTATTAACCGAAATGGCCGTAGTTAGACAATCTACTTTATCACTTTTTAATAGTTTTTCGAGTGAACAACTCTCTAGAATCGGGATTGTGTCAAATGGTTCAGTATCGGTTAGAGCGATTGGTTTTATAATTATTGGGCATCAAGAACATCATCAAAAAATATTTCAAGAGCGGTATTTATAGTCCAAAAAAAAGAACCTATTTAGGTTCTTTTTTTTTATTAATCGACATCATCTTCCTCTTCGTCTTCTTCATCAATAATATCATCTATATTTTCATCATCATTTGATTTTTCGTCAACTTCGTCATCATCATCATCAGAATCTAAATCTAGCCCTTTTATTGGGGTGATAGGTTCGATAACAGAATCTAGATCCTCGTCATCAAATTTTTCTAATCGACTAGCTAGTTTCGTACTAACTTTCACTAAGTATATAGTGTCTTCCGTTCGAACTTCAACGGCTTCTACTAATTCATTTTGTGCGTTTCTAAATCGAATGATGTTTGAATCATCATATCCTTCAGGGAATTTTTCTACCAAAAGGTTTAATATCGCATCTGTTAGCTTGGCATAATCTACAATAACTCTTCTCATGTTTTTTATAAATCTAATAAATAAGCAAAAATTAATGGTGCTACAATCGTAGCATCTGATTCGATAATGAACTTAGGGGTATTGATATCTAATTTTCCCCAAGTAATTTTTTCATTAGGCACTGCTCCAGAATAGGAACCGTAACTAGTAGTTGAGTCTGATATTTGGCAAAAATAACTCCAAAACGGAACATCATGCATTTCCATGTCTTGATACAACATTGGGACTACACAAATTGGAAAGTCACCTGCAATTCCGCCTCCAATTTGAAAAAAACCAACTCCATTTGTGCTATTTTTTG
>CAIJXW010000064.1 GCA_903824755.1 uncultured Bacteroidota bacterium
TATTTGGCGAAAGCCGATGAAAAAGCATTGCAAAATAAAGAAAGCAACAAATTAACATCTAGTATTTCTGAGAAAGCACTCCGTTATGATTTGACAGTTCCATTTGCCAGATATGTAGTGCAGCACCAAAACGAAATAGAATTTCCATTTAGAAGGTACCAAATTCAGCCAGTTTGGCGAGCGGATCGACCACAAAAAGGACGTTTTAGAGAGTTTTTTCAATGTGATGCCGATGTAGTTGGTTCAAAATCGTTGTGGCAAGAAGTCGAATTCGTCCAACTTTATGACGCTGTTTTTGATGCTTTAGGATTGGAAGGTGTCACCATAAAAATAAATAACCGAAAAATTTTATCTGGAATAGCCGAAGTTATTGGAGCATCGGACAAATTGATTGATTTTACTGTGGCTTTGGATAAATTAGATAAAATAGAGGAGGACGGAGTTAAAAAAGAGATGCTTGAAAAAGGTATTTCAAGCGAAGCACTCCTAAAAGTGCAGCCATTATTTAATTTTTCGGGAACAATTTCTGAAAAAATAAATAAACTTTCAGGACTTTTGGATTCATCAGAAGAAGGTAAAAAAGGAATTGCGGAACTACAATTTATTTGTGAAAACGTCATGAATATGGGTTTGAAAACCTCAATTTTAGATCTTGATGTTACTTTGGCTAGAGGATTAAATTATTATACAGGAGCTATTTTTGAAGTAGCACCACCAAAATCTGTTGCAATGGGTTCTATTGGAGGCGGCGGGCGATATGATGATTTGACGGGGATTTTTGGTTTGAAAGACATGAGTGGAGTGGGTATTTCTTTTGGATTGGATAGAATATATTTGGTTTTGGAAGAAATGAATTTATTTCCAGAAACCGTAGCATCAACATCATCAGCATTATTTATAAATTATGGTGAAAAAGAAGCGTCTTATTGCCTCAAAGCGATTCAGCAATTACGAAATTCGGGTATAAAAGTCGAATTATATCCTGATGTTGTGAAGGTGGGAAAACAATTTCAATATGCCGACAAACGAGGTATTCCATTTGCTGTTATCGTTGGCGAAACTGAAATGAATGAAGGGAAATTTGCCTTGAAAAACCTAGCTTCTGGCGAACAGGTTTTGCTGAGTTTTGAACAATTGCAAAACGCGCTTTTATAAAACTAAATCAATTTTTATGAAAAAATTATTTAAAAAAGTATTAATTATAATACTGATTATCGGAATTACCTCAGCAATTTCATGTGATTTTAATGATAAAAATAATGCGTCAAAGGATTATTTTTCATCTAACGAAGTAGGTGTTCAAAATGGCGGTGTAAAAATAATTACGATAAATACTCCCAAAGGCAAATTTAAAGTTTGGACAAAACGATTTGGAAATAATCCAAAAATAAAGGTTTTGTTATTGAACGGAGGTCCAGGAGCTACCCATGAATATTTTGAATGTTTTGAGAATTTTTTGCCAAAAGAAGGAATCGAATTTATCTATTATGATCAATTGGGTTGTGGATATTCTGATAATCCAAAGGACACAACGATGTGGAATTTGCCACGTTTTGTTGAAGAAGTGGAGCAAGTTCGAAAGGGATTAGGACTAAATAAGGATAACTTTTATTTGCTGGGGCATTCCTGGGGAGGAATTCTTGCAATAGACTATGCTTTGAAATATCAGCAAAACATGAAAGGCTTAATTATTTCTAATATGATGTCAAGCTGCCCTGATTATGGGAAATATTCAGTAGATGTGCTTTCAAAACAAATGAAACCAGAGGTACTCAAAGAAATTAGAGCGATAGAATCTAAAAAAGATTTTTCAAATCCGAGATATATGGAGCTTCTAATGCCTAATTTTTATTCTGAACATATTTGCAGAATACCTTTAAATGAATGGCCAGAGCCGATAACTCGTTCTTTTAGTAAAATGAATCAATCGCTATATGTCACAATGCAGGGGCCGAGTGAGTTTGGAATTGGTGGAAATTTAATTAAATGGGATAGAAAATCGGTGTTGAAAAACATAAAAACGCCAACTTTGACAATTGGTGCAAAAAATGACACGATGGATCCAGAACACATGAAATGGATGGCAACACAGTTTGAGAGCGGAAGTTATCTATATTGTCCAAGCGGCAGCCACATGGCGATGTATGACGATCAGCAGATTTATATGAATGGGTTAATAAAATTTATAAATGCTGTAAGCAACGGAGAGAAAAAAGTTGCTTTATAAGTTTTCCGAAAAACATAATTTCATAAAAAACCCCTAATATTTTTATATTAGGGGTTTGTTTTTGTAGCGAGAGAGAGATTTGAACTCTCGACCTCAGGGTTATGAAAATGTCTCGAATATTTTATTCTAGTGCAAACCCCTATAAAATATAGGGGTTTTAAAAACTCTAACTTAAAAACCTATCATTTCCTCACTTAAATTCCTCACTTGGTTTATTGTTTAAACACAGAAGTTTTTTAATGAATGTAATTACTGACAACTTTCTATAATACACAAACGAGAATACTCTTTTGAAATTCGAATGCCTTCATTGTAGCTTGAAAGATCTATATAATTCCTAATATCCAAAATTAATTGCATATATTTTTTAAGTTCATAATCCTCAAAGCTATAATCTTTTAATCCAATTTCTTTATCAACTCCTTGATAGACAGCATGTTTGTTATTTGGGTTGTTTTTTCCATAACATTTTTTACTGGCAAATGAATTTCCACTATACCATCCAATAAAATAACAGTAACTTATATAATATTTTAAAGAATTATACTTACACTTTGATTCGGCAGTTGCTTCATTAGGGTTTTTAAATGTATTGCAAATTCTTGTTGAATTGAATTGAATTTTAATTGGAACCACAAAAGTTGAATTTTCGTCACAATATTTGCAATAAACAGAACGTTGACCACTATAGGCGGTAAAATTAACGCCGCAATATTCTTGAGCATAAGTCTTAGAAAAAATAATTAATATTATTAATGCAAAAATTTTTTTCATTTTCATTTTGTTTGTTAATATTCAAATATAGTATATTTTTTTAATCTACAAAAAAAACCTTAATATTTGAATATTAAGGGGTTAATTTGTTTGGTTTTTTTTAATTTTATTCGCATAAATTAATTTCTTAGTTGCATTGCAATAGTAAATTCTTTAGACATTCTTTCATTGCTGTCAATTGGGTCAATGTAACCCATTGCAAAAACTAGAAAGTACGATTTGTTTATATTTACAATAGTAAAATAGTAAGAATCAAAATTTGATTCTATATTTTTAGGGTTATTTATTATTTTATCGATTTGTATAGAATACATTTTTTTTATTGATTCAATCCCTAATTCCTCCGGATTTACATTTGTTTTTCCATCTTTATCGGTGTAATAAGATACGTTGTGGCTATGAGCTATAGATTTGCTATACGGTGTTGCTGCTTCCCCAAATTTGGATTCTTTTACATAGGAATTACAACCTTCTTTAAATCGGTCTAATTTTTTTAGGTTTTTTCCTGAAGTAGTAACAATACTATCTACATATTTAACTAATTCTTTTTCAAAAGGAGTTTCTGCAGATATACTCTTTGTCTGTGCAATTGTATTTGATATAACTATCAAAAAAACTAATAGAAGTAACTTTTTCATATATAATTAAGTGTTTTATTAATTAAAATCCAATATTGAAAAAAAATCATAGGTCTTGTGCTTGTTAATTTTAACTCCTATAGATTCAAAGCCATTAGCTAAACAAATTTCTCTGTGCCCAAGACTTTCAACACCATGATCAACTAGTAGTTGATTTATTATTTCCAACCCTGTTTTTTCTCCATATGAAATACACTCTGCTGAGAAACCATATTTACATTTTTCTCTTTCATGTCCTTTTTTACCTGACTCGTATTTCTCGTTTGAAAAGCACTTTGCCAAAGCATACATTTCAGAATTATAACTTACAGGATTTACAGGTTTCATTGTTTCTAATGTCTTTAGTAATGACTTAATATAAGTGGAATCAATTTTACCTACAAAACCATTCCAAGGTCTGTAATTACTCCAAAAGGCACTTTTTTTATTAAACTCTATTCGTTTATAATCCTTTGGATACATTCTGGCCAAGTTCAAATACATTATGGTTTGCTTTTCTTCAAACGTAAGTTCCTTAACTTCTTTTGCGGTATTTGCTTTTTCGAGTTGGGCAGCACTCCATTGTTGCGCATTCACATTAAAAGTCATAAAACATCCCAATAAAAAATAAATAGTTTTCATAGCTTTTTTTATTTAGA
>CAIJXW010000065.1 GCA_903824755.1 uncultured Bacteroidota bacterium
CCTATCCAAACATTATCTTCAACTATAATAGCTCCTTTTGAAAGCGCATCAATGTTAGCATCGTTTGAAATAAAACTTGAATATAACGGAAATGTCGAAATGATATTTGAACAATGGTTTCCTCCCAAAATAAAAACAACATCACTTGATATTGAAACATAATTTCCTAATTTCAAAAACTCATCTGGATGCCCCCAAGTTCTAACATCTAGTAATCCATAAGAAAAATTACCGACTTTAACTTTCTCTATATTAAAAAATTGAAGTGCCGAAGTATTATTATGATTATTTAAACGGCGCCATTCTCTTCTGAAATTTTTAATTTTTATCCTATCTTGAATTAATCCTATTATTGATTTTAATATCATGTCTTTTTATTAAATATTTTTATACAACTAAAATGATGTATAGTTTTCAAACAAAACTGCAAAAATTAGTTTAATACTATTCATTTATTAATTCTAATATCACCTCTTCCCAATCTTTAATTTTAATTTTCCAATCAAAACTAGCTGCTAATTTCACAGCGTTTTCTGATGTATTTTGCAACTTATTTGAGTCTTTGGTGAGAGTTTCTATTGTTGCAATCATTTCATCTAAAGTAGCTACAACCCAACCATTTTCGTGATTATTGATCCATTCATTTGCACCATAATCACTATACATAATCGATGGCACTCCTGCAGCAGCTGTTTCTAGAATTACTTTTGGAAACCCCTCGGAGCGAGATGGAAAAACATTTAAATCTACATCTATCAATTCAATTGCTAATTCACTGTGACTTACTGTGCCTCTTAATTTTATATTTGACAATTGGTTAGATAGTATATATTTATTGATATTAGCTTCTTCTTCGCCATTTCCGAAAATTAAAAAATCAATGTTTGGGAAAACGGTAGCAATATTCAATAAATCATAAATTCCTTTACGTTTTTTTAACCGTCCGATAAAACTAATTTTTTTTAAAACCCCTTTTTTTGAAATTTTATTCATGAAAATGCTCGTGTCACAACCTAGAAACAAGGGTTTTTTATCAATAATTAGTTTGTGTTTTTCTGTATTATAAATTCCTAAAAAATTAGAAATCGGAAAAAGTCTATCTCCAAAAGAGCTTGAAGCAATTACGCTTTCATAACTTCCTATTGCCTCTATACTGGATTGCAAATTGTCTTCATCTAAAATTCCTTCAATCGTTGAAAAGCTTTTTTTTCTAAACACTTTAAGCCAAAACTTATTCCATTTCCACAATTCATTTTTTGGTAAATAGGCCACGTCACAATGCCAAATTCCCCACAAAAACCCTAAATAAACAGATAGTTTTGCTGGTTTGAAACATCGAAATATAGATAACCCATTTATATTATTTTTTTGGCCTTCTAAATTACCTGAATAAAGTTCTAAGGAATAAACATTAAACTTTTCTTTGTCTAAATGCTTCGCCAAAGCCAAACAATTTAGGTTTTGAGCATTCGTAGAATTGATAAAACCGCCCAAGAAAATAGCTATCTTTTTATTTTTCAATTATTTTTACTAGGTTTAACAAGTTCTAAGAAAAGGGCTTCGTTGAAAGGTTCATAAAAATGAGAACTCCATTTTTTTGTTTCATCAACAAGTTCAAAAAATTTAGGATTGCAATTAGCGTATAATTCGATCCATGATTCAAAGGGTAGATTATAATTTGGGTATTTATATTCTTCTTGAAAGATTTTTTTTCCCATTTCATTAGATAAAAATACGGTTGGAATTGACAAAGAGGCTAGTTCAAATGCAGATGTTGAATATTTTGTAATATGTAAAAAGACAGTTTTTGACAGTTCTTCAAAATTAGTCTCAGTAATTTTAACGAAAGAAAATTGTTCTAAAATATCAGAAATATCAATTACATTATTGAACCTTGGATGGTGTTTTAGTAAAATTGTTAAGTTGTTTTCTAAAGCCTTTTTTTGAAAATCACTTAAAAACAGTTGTAATTTTGTTTTTTGTTCCAAAAGGAACTCATCTGTGTCATCTCTAGTAAACAATAACGTATATAAAATCTCTCTTTTATCAAATATTTTTTCTTTTTTAATATTTTCAAACTGATTACTTCCAATTACTACTACTTTTTTATTAGATATAGTATTATTTTTTATTTGAAAAGATTCTTTATATCCTTTTCCTGTAATTAAGAATCCTATTCTTTCGTGTTTTAGAAAATTATTTAATTCTCCATTTGACTGGAAATAACCAGGATGCCAAGAGTAAATTATTCCATGTTGCAAATCAAAAACATTGGCTTTTTTATCAAAACCGATAAGTAAGCCTATCATTGAGTTTGAAATCGTAATGTAAGTTTTTGCTTTGAAAAAATTAAATGAAAAAAATGCTATTATTTTACCTATAAATATTTCCTTTTGAACATTATCAATAAATAATCTATCAGAGAGTAATTTTCTCAAGCAAATTATAATATATAACCAAAACCCAAAACGAACCGCTTTTTTATTTCTTGGAAAAGTCGTCTTATTATCAGGCTCTTCCACCAGCAAATACGTCAGTCCGTTTTGCTCACAGATTTCAATTAATGGCTCAAAAAAAGGATTTGTACCGTCTTTACTTCTATTAAAATGTTGGGGATAATAGAATATAATATCGTAGGTTTTTTTTGAAAAAATCATTTATTATTAAACATTATTTGAATTTATTAATCATAAAAACTAATTAACTTCAAACAACATGCTTTAATTAAACTTAAATGTATTATTTGTGTTTTTTTAATAAAAACCATGTGATATCATCTTGAGGAAATGCAAGGTCTCGTTTATAAACAAAACCATAATCTACTAAAGTTACATCTTGGAATTTATTTAAAAATTCACCTGCGAAATCTCTTTTAAAAAGCCTTTCGCTATGTCCTCTATAGGAAACTGAAACTGGCGATGGATTATAATATTCTGCAATTAGAATATACTTAGAACTTGCATCATATAATTTTTGATATACCTCTTCTAGCATTTCTGGATTAATATGAATTAAAACCGTTTTTATTAAAACTAAATCTGATTTTTCTTTAATTTCAACATCAAAGATTGAATTATGAAAAACATTATCAGAACCTATTAATTTCTCTAATTCAATACACGCAGTAGCGTTTATTTCAATTCCTTTTCTTACTATATTAGGGAAAATTAGCCCTAAAGCCTGTAAATTCATTCCAATATTTGCGCCAAATTCTAAGCATGAATTTATTTTATCAGCATTTGACAAGGCCTTGATGAAAAAATTTAAATTAGAAGCTAATAAATGTGCTCCTTTATTTCTTTCAATATAATCATTGCCAAATTCTTCAGCCCAAAATTTTTCCTGTACAGTCTTGTATTTTTCCATTTTATTTATAATTATTTAAATTAAATTTCAATTCTGCTAATTTCCAATCTATTTCATTATCAATATCTTGAGCCTGATTTTCGTCCAATATAAAACCATAACTATTTTTCATAAACAATTTTTTTTCTGCTTTTAAAATTTCGCTATCAAACCAATACCATTGACCTGCATCATGATAAAGCGGCTTTAAATCCTGAGATCGTGAATTATAATACTCTGGCCACTCCATGCTAACCAAATTATCTTCATTTATTTGTAACCCTCTCCAAACGGGATAGCTAAACGCAACAATAGGGAAAACAGAATCATAATTGAAGCTTTTAAGTAATTCGTAACCTTCTTTTAAGTGATCAATCTGAATGAGCGGAGAGGTAGGATATATACAGCAACCCAAACTATAATTAATATTAAAAACCGATTTATATTGATTCAGAACTTCTAAAATTACATCTACTGTTGTAGCATTATCATCTGAGTTTTTTTCTGATCTTAAAAAAGGGACTTTAGCACCATATTTTATTGCGATTTCTGCGATTTCTTCATCATCGGTAGAAACCATTACTTCGTCAAACAAGCCACTTTCTAAAGCAGCCTCAATTGAATAAGCAATAATCGGTTTATCAAAAAAAAGTTTAATGTTTTTTCTCGGAATTCTCTTACTACCTCCTCTTGCAGGTATTATCGCAATTTTATAATTATCTTGCTTCATATTCTGATTTCAAAATTGAAATAATAAATGAATCCCAGTATTTACCTTCACTAAATGCATTTTGTCTTAACTTTCCGTCAATGTTGAAATTAAATTTATTAATAAAAAAATCTAACTTTTTACTATCAAATTCATAAAGCTCCATCCATATTTTGTTTAAATTCAAATCTTTAAACCCATAGTCAATTAATATTTTTGTGGCATCAAAAGCGTATTTTTCATCTATATACAATTCATTATAGCCAATATAAAAAGAAAAATCCGCCGACCTATTTATCCAATTTGTATACAATAGTCCACATGCTCCTATAGGTTGATTGTTTTCTAAATCAACAATTATAAACATAAAGTCGTTTGGACTTGTCACTGTTCTATTAAACCAACTTTCTTGATTTAATAAATTTAATTCTCGATGCTCTCTAAAGTTATTTCTAAAATGAGAAATATTTCTCCAATCTCTCAATAAAATTAAATCTTCTTTTTCAATGGCTCTCAAACCAGTATATTTTCCTTTTAACATAAATTATTGAATATGTTTATTTGTAATATGTTCTCCTTTAAGCATAGACCTTGTCAGTTTTTTACCTAAAATCTCATTAATTTGATAAGGAGCGAATCCATCTTCTGGAATTGGTCTTAATGCCTCAAAATCATTACTATTAATTATTTTGTCAATTGGCAAATCATTTACCGCTCTCAATGATCTTCTTTGAACTATTAATGCTTTTTCTTCGTTGTCTTCAATTCTTTTAATCCCATCGCCCAACGCATAATATACCTCGTTTGCATTATCAACCATTTCTCTCCATGACTTTGGATTCATAGCAAATTTGTGGTCTGGCCCTTCATTCTCGTTACTATCTGTAAAATGTTTCTCAATAACCAACGCTCCCAAAGCTACTGCTCCAAGGACTGTGGCATGACCAAGTGTATGATCCGATAAACCTAAAATTGTATTTGGATATTGTTTTGCATATAACTTTAATACGTTCAGATTCACATATTTATACTTGTCTTTATCAATAGAATAATTCGTATTACATTGCATCAAAACTATATTATCATTAAATTCTTCGATAGCATTCATTGCTCTAACAACATCAGTCATTTCTGATGCTCCAGTTGCAATTAAAACAGGTTTGTTTTTTTTGGAAATATGTTTGATAATTTCAATCCAAGTTATATCTCCTGATCCTATTTTATACAAATCTACATAGGGATCAACAGCATCAACAGACTGAAAATCATACGGACTTGTAAAAAAATCAATACCAACTTCATCGCACTTTGCTTTTAACAATGGCGTCCATTCGAGAGAAATACTTGCATCTTGATATACTTCAAATACGCTCTTTTTCCACGAAGCTTGATGAGACGATTGAACATCTAAATTTTCAAAACCGAATTTGCTAACTATTTTCTCGGCCTGAAAATTTTGAAATTTTGCAGCATCAGCTCCAGCTTCTTTAGCTAATTCTATTAATTTATAGGCTTTATTAATATCACCATCATGATTTGCACCAATGTCCGCAATAAAATAAAGTGGATATCCAACACCAATTGATCTATTTCCTATTCTAATTGATTTCATTTTCTAATTTTTTAATTCTAATAAATCTTTTTTTAACATTGAAAATCCTTTTTCAAGGGTAAAGTCAAATTCTATTAATATTTCTTTGATTTTGGAATTATTTAAAGTCGTATTTAGAGCTCTGGGAGCAACCAGGTTATTCTGTTCAAATTCAATCGAAACTATATTTGAAGTTGATAAATTAAACGATTTTGCTATGTTTATTAAAAATTGATATTTAGATATTTTTGATGATGAAATATTATAGGTTCCAAATTCTATTTTTGAATTTAAAATTTCATCTATTAAAGCCGCCAATTGACCAACATATATAGGATTAAAATACATATTAGAATAACCATTTATTACTTTACCTTCAATCAATTCTTTATAGGCCCATTCAAAAAGCGATTTTTTCATTGGTGCGTTATATCCATAAATATTTGTTCTAATGATATAATGATTTTTTGTAGCTTTTTTAACTTCATTTTCTCCAAGAAATTTTGTTTCCGAATAATAATTTAATGGATTAGCTTCTTCATTTTCTGAATAATCTCCATGCTCTCCATCAAATATAGAATCTGTAGAGATATAAAAATATTTCTTTGCTCTTAAAATATTAAAAACATTCTTTGTGCATTCAACATTTGATTTATATGCCCAGTCTTTATTATTTTCACAATAATTTACGTCAACTTCTGCTGAACAATGTATTATTGAATCAATTAAAACTTCATTAATTGAAAACAGGAAATCTTCGTTAGATAAATCTCCATAAAACATTTTGACTCCGTCTAATTTATAATTAGGTTGTCTCGACACACCAAATAAATTATAATTATCAAATTTCATTAAAACCTTATATATAGCTTGCCCTAACATTCCCGATATCCCGGTAATTAAAATATTCATACCCTAAACAAAATTAGAATCAACATGTTCTTTTATTAAATCTCTCAAACTAGAAACGGTTTCCCACTCGGAGTTTGTACCCGAATTATAGTTAAAACCTTCAGGCACTTTTGTTGCCTTAAAAGAATTTATAAAAAGCTCTAAATCAAAATGAGGAACTGAGGGCAAAATGATAAAATATTTGCCAAGATCATAAGTATTATAGGAATCTGAAGAGGTAATCATTTCTTCATGAATTTTTTCTCCTGGGCGAATTCCGATAATATCCAAGCTACACTCAGGAGCAATCGCTTGAGCTACATCTGTAATGTTATATGATGGTATTTTTGGGATAAATATTTCGCCTCCCCATGCGTGTTCAATAGCGTGCATCACCATATCTACGCCTCCCTGCAAAGAAATATTGAAACGTGTCATCGAAATGTCTGTTATTGGTAATTTTCCTTCTGGCTTCTTTTTTATGAAAAACGGAATAACTGAACCATTAGAACCCATTACGTTTCCGTAACGCACCACCGAAAATTTGATTGGGTTCGTTCCTTTAATGTTATTTGCGGCTACAAATAGTTTGTCAGAAGTTAGTTTCGTAGCACCATATAAATTTATTGGAGCACATGCTTTATCGGTAGAAAGTGCCACAACATTAGAAACACCTGTTTGTAAAGCGGCGTGAATAACGTTTTGAGCTCCTCCAATATTTGTTTTTATACATTCGTCTGGGTTGTATTCGGCTAAGTGAACATGCTTCATTGCCGCTGCATGTATCACAACATCAACTCCTTGAAAAGCCCTAATCAATCTTTCTTGATCTCGAACATCACCCAAGAAAAATCTTATTTTAGGATAGGCACTTACTGGATATTCCTGAGCCATTTGAAATTGCTTCTGCTCATCTCTGGACAAAATTATTAGTTTTTTTATAGAAGGATAATTTTCAAAAATGTGAGATGTGAGTGCTTTTCCTAGTGATCCTGTTCCGCCTGTAATTAATATTGTTTTATTTGCTAACATGTGTTTTTTATAAAATTGATAATCTATATGGAAAATATTTTTTTAATCTATTCAAAATAATTCAATGTTTCATAACCGCCTTCTTTCAGATATTGATCTTTTTGCATCAGTTTTAAATCGCTTTGCATCATTTCTTTTACAAGTGCCTTTAGATCATATTTGCATTCCCAGCCTAATTTTGTCCTTGCTTTTGTTGGATCTCCAATAAGTAAATCTACTTCGGTAGGGCGAAAATATTTTGGGTCAACTGCCAATACTTCTTCTCCTATTTGAGGAATTTGAGCTGTTTTCTGGTTTACATTTTTTCTATATAAATCAACATCGATGCTGTCAATGATTCCAACCTCATCAATTCCTGTTCCTTCAAAACGAAGCGTAATTCCTGTTTCGGCAAAAGCCATTCTGACAAAATCCCGAACGGGAGTAGTTATTCCTGTTGCAATTACCCAATCTTCGGCTTCATCGGCTTGCAAAATCATCCACATCATTCGGACATAATCTTTGGCATGTCCCCAATCTCTTTTGGCATCTAAATTTCCTAAAAATAATTTATCTTGTAATCCTAATGCAATTTTTGAAGTCGCTCTTGTAATTTTTCGAGTGACAAAAGTCTCCCCTCGGATAGGTGATTCATGATTAAACAAAATACCATTGCAGGCAAACATTCCATAAGCTTCACGATAATTAACAGTTATCCAATAGGCATACATTTTTGCAACTGCATAAGGCGAACGTGGATAAAAAGGAGTTGTTTCCGACTGTGGCACTTCTTGAACTTTGCCATACAATTCGGAGGTTGAAGCCTGATATATTCGCGTTTTATTTTCTAACCCTAACAATCGAACCGCATCTAATATCCTTAATGTACCTAATCCGTCTGCATTTCCTGTATATTCTGGTGTTTCAAATGAAACAGCAACATGGCTCATAGCGGCTAGATTATATATTTCATCGGGCTGAATTTCTTTTATCAATCGTATCAAATTTGTACTATCGGTCATATCTCCATAGTGCAAAAAGAAATTACGATTATCTATATGTGGATCTTGATATAAATGATCTATCCTATCGGTATTAAATAGTGATGTTCGTCTTTTTAATCCATGAACAATATATCCTTTTTTCAATAAAAACTCACTTAGATAGGCTCCGTCTTGACCTGTAACTCCTGTTATAAATGCTGTTTTCTGTGATATATTCATAATTTCTACTTTTTTAATTTAAAAAAAACCAATACAATTTGGATTCAGAAATACGGAAATGTAAATCTGAAAACAAATAGTAATAAGCTATTAATGAAATGCGAAATGGAGCGTGAGTTCTATTTTTAGAAACTCAAAATTTGTAACTTTTTTGCAAGAAATTGCAAATGGGGCAAGTTTGAAAATTAATCTTGACTTTAATTATTAATTAACGGCTTGAATAGTTTCTAAATACCAATTATACGTTTTCTTAATTCCTTCTTCTAAATTTGTTTGATGTTTCCATCCTAGTGCATTCATTTTGGACACATCTAATAATTTTCTAGGTGTTCCGTCTGGTTTTGTGGTGTCCCAAATAATTTCTCCTTGAAAACCCACTATTTTTTGAATACATAAAGCTAATTCTTTGATGGTAATATCTTCTCCTGTGCCTATATTATATAAATAATCTGGGAGTTTGTTTTCTAATGCAAAAATAACAGCTTCGGCCATATCATCTACAAAAAGAAATTCGCGCATGGGTGTGCCACTTCCCCATAAAACTACAGATTCATTGTTGTTTTTGGCTTCATGAAATTTGCGAATCATTGCAGGTAAAACATGCGAACTATTCAAATCAAAATTATCATGCGTCCCGTATAAGTTTGTTGGCATCAAACTCACAAAATCTTTATCAAATTGATTTCTAATTGCTTGACATGCTTTTACTCCAGATATTTTGGCCAGGGCATAACATTCGTTTGTTGGCTCTAAAGCTCCTGTCAATAAGTATTCTTCTTTTAATGGCTGTGGGGCAAATTTTGGATAAATACAAGAGCTGCCTAAAAATATAAATTTTTCTGTGCCAAATTCGTTTGCACTACTAATAAGATTATTTTGAATTTGCATGTTTTCCATCAAAAACTGATACGGATAAGTTGCGTTTGCCATAATCCCACCAACTTTTGCGGCAGCATCAATAATGACGTTTGGTTTGGTTTTTGAGATAAAGTCGGCTACGGCTTGTTGGTTTCGCAAATCCAATTCACTACTAGAAACTCCTATTAAATTCGTATATCCCTTAGCTGACAACAAACGCCAAATAGCACGTCCTACCATTCCGTTATGACCTGCAATATATATTTTTGAATCTAATTTCATTCTAATTTGTTGATTGATGAGTTTTGGTTGGTTTATATTAAAATATTATAATCGTGCGTCAACAAGATTTCTATCCAAAGCAGCTTTGCTATCAAAAATTATGGTATGATTCCCGTTTTTCAATAACTCCAAGTCTAAATTGATGAACTCTTTGTGTGCAACGGTCAAGATTATAGCATCATATTTTGATGGTGTTTTTGTTAAATCAATATTATATTCTGACTTTACTTGACCTGAATCAGCATGCGGGTCAAAAACATCTACTTCTAATCCAAACTGCACCAATTCATTATAAATATCTACCACTTTAGAATTTCGAATATCAGGACAATTTTCTTTGAAGGTAACTCCCAATAAAAGTGCTTTTGCTCCTTTAATATTTGTCCCTTTTTGAATCATTAGTTTTACAACTTTTCCAGCAATAAACATTCCCATAGTATCATTAACGCGTCTTCCCGACAGAATTACTTGCGGGTGATAGCCCAAGCTTTCGGCTTTGTGTGCAAGATAATAAGGATCAACACCGATGCAGTGTCCGCCCACAAGTCCAGGTTTATATTTCAAAAAATTCCATTTTGTTCCTGCGGCTTCCAAGACATCATTTGTATCAATACCGATTCTATCAAAAATCAAAGCCAATTCATTGACAAAAGAAATATTGATATCACGTTGTGCGTTTTCGATTGCCTTGCTAGCTTCTGCAACCTTAATACTTGGGGCCTTATAGGTTCCTGCTGTTATTATTGAGCCATATAATTCGTCAACAAACGTAGCAATTTCTGGTGTAGAACCCGAAGTGACTTTTTTGATAGTAGTAAGCGTGTTTATTTTATCCCCAGGATTAATTCGCTCTGGACTATATCCGCAAAAAAAGTCTGTATTAAAAGTTTTTTGACTGTATTTTTCCAAAATTGGAACACAATCTTCCTCAGTACAACCTGGATAAACAGTGCTTTCATAAATTACAATTGCTCCTTTTTTCATTACTTTTCCTATCATTTCGGAAGCTTTTAATAAAGGCTGCAAATCGGGTGCTTTAAATTGATTTATAGGCGTGGGAACTGTCACAATAAAAATGTCGCAAGCCTCCAAATCTTTAACTGAATTTGAAAAAGTTAAATAGGTTGCCGCCTTGATTTTATCGCTATCGGATTCTAAAGTTCTATCAATTCCTTTAGACAGTTCATCAACTCGAAAGGCATTAACATCAAAACCTAGTGTTGTGTATTTTGAACCAAAAGCAACTGCTAGTGGTAATCCAACATATCCTAAACCGATTATCGCAATTTTATTATTTGAAATTTCCATTACTGTTTTCATTACTAAATGATTAAATCTACTAATTGATTAATCAAAGGTAACAATATCGTTTTTATATAAAAAGGTATTTGTAATTCGATTTAAGTAATTTATTATTTGGTGCAAAAACCAAGAACAGAATCTATTTGAAAATTCTTGTGAAATCTATATTTATTTGGGCTAAATTTTTCACGGCTCCGCCACATCAGTCCCATTATTGAACCAATAAAGCGGTAAAATTTGTAACTAAACCTATTTTATTCCTCTCTGGAAATGGTAATCAAAACCCCTAATTCCTTAAGAACTAAACGGATTTTATTCTTTTCCAATTGCGACACGACACCTTCTTTTCCCTGAAATGGGCCTTTGGTAATAATTAGGCTGTCGCCAGGCTGTAATCCTTGTACTTCAAATGATGTTAATATTCCTTTTAAACCTTCTTTTAATACTGTAATCTCCTCATTCTTGACAATCGCTGGTTTTCCTAACCAATATAAATAACGTACTACGCCATATGCACTAAATACTTTGTTTCGCTCACTTTCTTCTATATTTACAAAAACGTATGAACTTATTAATGGCGTTTCCACTTTTTTCTTCCTGTCTGTCCATTGTCTCATTTGAGTTACCATTGGACAATAGGCTTCAATTCCTATTTTTTGTAATCTTTCGGTTACTTTTTTTTCGTTTTTCGGCATTGTATATAAAGCGAACCAAGGCATAGATGATTTTTTTTAATGATTATATTTTTGAATCCTCGTTATAAATCATTAGTCCTTTTCCTGTATAATTCTGTGTTATATAAAACTGAACTTCCCTTTTAATTTCGTTTTCAATTTTAACCGCTAATTGATCTATATATTCTGTATTTAACTCTTCTCCAACAACTATAACTTCAATTTTTCCGCTATCCAAACCATTTGCATAATCTCCAATAATGATTACTTTTTTTACTTTCCCCATTCTGTCCAAAATCATTTCAACGATTGAATCTAGTCCAATATGCTGAAAAACAATTTTTTGTAATGTTGCAAAAAGTGGGTGTTTTGTATTCGCTTTATAAGAAACTCTGTTCTGAATTGCTTTTTTTTCTAAATATCCTGCATCTGTCAATGTGTTTAATTCTTTCCGAATTGCATTTGTTGACTCATTCATTTCATCGGCTAATCCTCGCAAATGACCATTATTGGCAGCGTTTATAAAAAACTTTACCAAAATACGTATTCTAGTTTTGGAAGTAATAAGTGTTTCTAACATACTGTTTCATATAATGAGTAACAAAAGTACTCGTTTTTTATTTAAAAATGACAATTAAATATAAAAAATATATTTTCGAATTATCAAATTGAAACTTTAAAGGGGAAAAAAATTCGATGAAATGAATATTTTTAAAACTTTTGTAGAACAATACACCTATTATATATTTGATTGGTAAATAAACTATTTTGCTGCTATTCTAATTAAAAAAGGGAATTAAGCGTTGAATTTTATAATTAAATTTAATTCCCTATACCTTTATATATAAAACCGATTTTTTCGATTTCCTTTCGATTCAAAATATTTCTTCCGTCAAATAGGAAAGCTGGCTTCAACATAGAATCATAAATTTTTTGCCAATCATAGGAAGCAAATTCATCCCACTCTGTCATAATTGCAATTGCATGTGCTTTTTTGCAGGCATCGTAAGGGTTTTCCTGAAAATTAATATGCTTTTTGTTAGCTTCAAGGGTTCTACTACCCAAATAATCAAGATCAAAAAGTATTTGATCAATAGCTACTTTTGGATCATAAACGGATAATAATGCTTCTTCATTAATAAGATTATCAGCAACATAAATAGCCGCAGATTCTCGTGTGTCATTTGTATCCTTCTTGAAAGCCCAGCCCAAAAGAGTGATTTTTTTTCCAGAAACGGTATTAAAAAGTGTTTTTACTATATTTTTTGAAAAACGGTTTTTTTGATGATCATTCATTATTATTACCTGCTCCCAATAATCTGCAACTTCATGCAATCCGAAAGATTTTGAGATATAAACCAAATTCAAAATATCTTTTTGAAAACAAGAACCACCAAAACCTACTGAAGCTTTTAGGAATTTTGGACCTATTCTACTATCCATTCCGATTGCAAGGGCAACTTCATCAACACTTGCACCTGTTTTTTCACACAATTCTGAAATAGCATTAATAGAAGAAACGCGTTGTGCCAAAAATGCGTTTGCGGTTAATTTTGATAATTCAGAAGACCAAACATTTGTAGTCAATATGCGATCAACGCTTACCCATTTTGAATAAATCTCCACCAAAGATTCAATAGCACTCTGTCCTGCAACGGTTTGATCGCCACCAATGAGCACACGATCTGGATTCAAAAGATCCTGAACGGCAGTTCCTTCTGCTAAAAATTCTGGATTTGACAAAATTTGAAATTGAACACCATTTCCGGTGTTGTCTAATATGCTTTTTATTGCTTGTGCCGTTCTTACGGGCAAAGTAGATTTTTCGACAACAATTTTATCAGTTTTTGAAACTTTAGCTATTTGACGAGCGCAAAGTTCAATATATTTCAAATCTGAAGCCATTCCTTTTCCAGAGCCATACGTTTTCGTTGGCGTATTAACCGAAATAAAAATCAACTGTGCCTCATCTATCGCTGCATCAACATTAGTAGAAAAAAACAAATTACGCCCCCTTGATTCAGCAACAATTTCGCTCAAACCTGGTTCATAAATAGGGATTTTTGTCACATCAGGATTATTCCAGGCTGCAATTCTATTTTCGTTAAGGTCAACTACAGTTACTTTTATTTCAGGACATTTTTGGGCAATAATAGCCATTGTTGGTCCTCCAACATATCCAGCACCGATACAACAAATACTTGTTATTTTCATTTCTTTAAATTTATTAGCTTTTGGTTCGCTAAAATTTGGTCGCAAAGTTATTAAAATTTGATTAATATTAATCAAATTGAAGGTTTTAATGGTTTTTCAGCACCTATTTATTGAGATTTCAGTGCATTTTCAAAGGGTATCCTGTTAATTAAGCTTCTGCCCAAAGTTACTTCATCGGCAAATTCTAATTCATCGCCCACAGAGATTCCTCTTGCAATTGTGGAAGTAATTATTTCATAATCTTTTACTTGTTTGTAAATATAGAAATTAGTTGTATCGCCCTCCATCGTTGAACTTAAAGCAAAAATTAACTCTTTTACTATTCCAGTTTTTACTTTTTCAACCAAAGAATTTATTTTTAATTGACTAGGGCCAATACCATCTATTGGCGAAATTTTTCCGCCTAAAACATGATATATTCCTCGAAATTGACCCGTATTTTCGATGGCCATTACATCTCGAACATCTTCTACAACACAAATAATTTGATGATTTCTTTTGGTATTTGAACAAATTTCACAAATTGAAATATCGGAAATATTGTGGCAACTTTCGCAAAATTTAATGTCTTCCCGCATGCTCACTAGGGCTTGAGAAAGAAAGTTTGTTTGTTCTTTAGGTTGTTTCAAAAGATGTAAGACCAATCGCAAAGCGGTTCGCTTTCCTATTCCAGGAAGCTGTGCCATTTCGTTGACCGCCTTCTCTAAAAGTTTTGAAGAAAATTCCATAACCGCAAATTTAGCTAATTTGAAAATGAGAAAATTTGAAAATGACAATTATTTGCATACTTTTATAAAAAAATATCAAATGAATCCTTTCACAATTCTCGCATTAATTTTAATTTACTTCGGACTATTAATTTTAATATCGAATTTAGTTTCGAAAAAAGACAGTAGCAATGATGCCTTTTTTAAAGCAAACAAAAACTCGAAGTGGTATTTAGTTGCGTTTGGAATGATTGGAACTGCACTCTCAGGAGTTACGTTTATTTCTGTTCCTGGAAATGTGGGTGCTATTGAAAATCAATTTGGTTATTTTCAGTTTGTTATCGGAAACGCAATTGGCTTTCTAATTATTGCAACGGTTCTTCTCCCTTTATATTATCGGATGAATCTCACTTCGATTTATAGTTATATCGAGCAACGATTAGGGATAGTGAGCTATAAAACTGCCGCCTCTATATTTTTAATTAGTCGAACTATTGGCTCTTCTTTCAGATTATATTTGGTTGTTATTGTTCTGCAACGCTATGTTTTTGATTTTTATAATATCCCGTTTGCTCTAACCGTTTTGATTTCGCTTGGATTAATTTTTTCTTATACCTATCGTGGTGGGCTAAAAACTATAATTATTACGGACACTTTGCAGACATTTTTTCTTGTATCTTCGGTTTTCTTAACACTGTTTTTTATTTGTAGAACGATGGATTTTGGCGTGGTAGAAGCTTTTGAAGCCATAAAAAATAGTAATTATTCAAAAGTATTTTTCTATGAAGATTTTCTAAAAGGCAACTTTGTTTTGAAACAAATTCTTGGCGGAATATTTGTTACCATTGCAATGGTAGGGCTTGATCAGGATTTAATGCAAAAGAATTTAAGTTGTGCTACTATTGGCGAAGCTCAAAAAAACATGTTCACTTTTACGGGAGTTTTTGTTTTGATTAATATTTTCTTTCTGAGCGTTGGTGCCCTTTTATATTTATATGCTAACAAAAATGGAATTGAAATTCCGATGGTTGACGGCATAAAAAGAACCGATTTGCTTTTTCCTGAAATTGCTTTCAATCATTTAAGCATAATTCCATCTGTGATATTTCTGCTCGGGCTTACTGCCGCTACTTTTGCAACCACAGATAGTGCTTTGACGGCTTTAACGACTTCGTTTTGTGTGGATTTTTTAGGTATGGATAAACTTGAAAACCAAAAAAATAATAATGCAGTGAAAATTAGACATATTGTTCATCTCGCATTTTCGTTGTTAATGTTCTTGGTGATAATTGCTTTTAATTCACTGAATGACAAGTCCGTAGTAACAATGATTTTTAAGGTGGCAGGATATACCTATGGTCCTCTTTTAGGTTTATATGCGTTTGGATTGTTTATGAAAACAAAAACGGTTCATGACAAACTTGTTCCTTTGATTTGTTTGATATCACCTTTGATTTGTTTCTTTATAAGCAAATATTCAACCGTTCTTTTCGGAGACTATGTGTTTGATAATGAATTAATTATTATAAATGGATTCATCACCTTTATTGGTTTATTAATTATAAGCAAGCCCGCAACTAAACAAACTCGATTTTAATAATTAATATTGATTTGTGGCCAATAATACCAAAGTACAAGCTATTTCTACTTTGATATTATTTAATTTTAATAATTGATAAAACTCTGGGTTTTCGGTTCCAGGATTGAAAACTACACGTTTTGGCTTTGCTTCTACGATATAATTATAGTAATCTCGTTGCCGAGTTGGATTCAAATAAAGGGTAACTGTATCTATATTTTTTAATGGAATTGCTTTTGTATAAATTTTTACCCCTGCAACTTCACCGGTATTTTGTCCAATTGCCAACACAGAATGCCCCTTTTCAACCAACATCGATATGGCTTTATAGGCATATCGATCGGGTTTTGTAGATGCTCCTAATACTACTGTTTTTTTATTTTTCATTTTAAATATTGCTTTTTGGTAAAAATATTTCGGCCATCATGCATCTGGCACTCCCACCACCGCAGGCTTCGATAGTGTCTAAACTTGAACTCAAAATTTGTGCATGTTTTTCTAATTGGTCAATTTGTTTTTGCGTTAATGATTGATGGGCAGATTCACTCATAACAAGAAATCGCTTTTCGTTTGAGCCACATACTTCTAGCATATTTCCAGCAAAATTATTCATTTGTGCTTCTGTAATCAAAATAATTTCTTTTCCATCTGCTTTTAGAAAATCAAGAACCATTTTTCGTTCTTTTTTATCATCGATACAATCCGAGCAAATTACGGCAAAAGTGTCGCCTATACACATCATTACATTGGTATGATAAATCTGTTTGCGTTCTCCATTTACAGTTTGAAATGCTTCAAAAATAATTGGGTGCATGTCTAAATCTTCACAAAATTCGATGAATAATTCTTCGTCCGCTCTTGGCGAAAGTGCACAATATGCTTTTGCATTTGCTCTATCCAAGACAATACTTCCCGTGCCTTCAAGAAAAAACCCATCTTGTTCGGCATCAGTATAATCTAAAATATTTTCTATTTCAAATCCTTTATCTTCAAGTATATCGAGAATTTCTTCACGGCGTTCTTTTCGTCTATTTTCGGCAAACATTGGATATAAAACTACATCTGCATTTTCGTGAAATGAAATCCAATTATTTGGAAAAATACTATCTGGTGTATCTGGATTTAATGTGTCTTCAACAACAATAACATCTATACCAACTGCTCTTAATTTTTCTACAAATGAATCAAATTCTTGCTGTGCTTTTGCATTAACGGTGGCTGGCAACAAATTATCCAATACCTTTTGATAATAATTGTTCACCGCCGTTTGTTCGTTCATTCGAAACGCCACGGGGCGAATCATTAGAATAGAATTAGTTGTTTGTTTCATAATTTATTTTTTGAGTTAAAGCATTTTACAAAAAATGATTAACTATTTATTATTTAATCGCGAATTAATGGTAACGTAGAGCAACGCAAAAGTCCTTCTTGTTTTGCTATTTCGGCATACGGAATTTCTTCAACAGTAAATCCATTATTTCGTAACCAATCGTTTAATCGGGTAAAGTTTTTTTCAGAAACCACCACATCTGGAGCGATAGAAAACACATTAGAATTCATGTGATACATCTCATCTCTAGTGATATGGAATAGGTTTTCTTTACCAAAAAGAGAAACGAGATATAAATAATCTGACTCTTCTCTGAAACCACTTTTGTATATAATTCCTTTATTGTTTCCTATAGGCTGAAAGCAACAATCTAGATGTAAAGCATTATCGCGAGCCTCAATTTTTGATTTTACGAGGTCAAATTCTTTGATAATTTTATTTGGAAAAAGTGCTTTTATATAATTTACACCTTGCATATTTGTACGAGCTGTGATATAGTCTTTATAGTCACTTCCTTTATATGTGCCAATAAAAATATAGTCATTCCACAAGATTACATCGCCTCCTTCAATATGAACTTCTTCGGGTGGTCGCACCACTTTATTAGGATTCATTTGATCTATAACAAACTGAATCGCATCTAATTCACGCTCTCTGTCGGGAAGTATATTTGCTTTTATAAAAACATCATCTATAACAAATCCGATGTCACGAACAAAGATTTGGTTATAATTTTCGATTATTTGAGGGCGAAAAATATGTATATTATATTTTTCAAAAACTGCATTAAAGGCTTCCATTTCATGAATCATGTCGGCCTCTGTTGGGTAGGTTCCTGACAAGATATGTTCTAAAGATTTTGGATCATACGCTTCTTCAATTGTTGGAGTAGGCCCATTACTTTTGGCTGTTCCTAATACTACTGCACGCAATCTAGAAGTTTCATTTTTTACATTTAATTGTAGCATATACTATTTTTTAATATATAAAAAAGCTTCGCGAAATGGCAAAGCTTTTTTAATATTCAATTTTATCTTTTATCAATTGTTTTAAATTCCCTTAATTTATATCCTGTATAAACTTGTCTTGGGCGACCAATTGGTTCTTTGTTTAAACGCATTTCTTTCCATTGAGAAATCCAACCTGGCAAACGTCCAATAGCAAAAAGAACCGTAAACATATCAGTTGGTATTCCCAAAGCTCGGTATATAATTCCTGAATAAAAATCTACGTTTGGATATAATTTTCTAGACACAAAATATTCGTCAACAAGTGCCGCTTCTTCAAGTTTTTTTGCAATATTCAAAATTGGATCATTCACCCCCAAAGTGTTTAAAACTTGATCGGCAGCTTTTTTTATAATTTTGGCTCTAGGGTCAAAATTTTTATAAACTCTATGTCCAAATCCCATCAATCTAAATGGATCATCTTTGTCTTTGGCTTTCGCCAAATATTTATCTGCATCTCCTCCATTTGCTTGAATTTCTTCTAGCATTTCTAGCACGGCTTGATTAGCTCCACCATGCAAAGGCCCCCAAAGTGCAGAAACACCTGCCGAAACTGATGCAAATAATCCAGCATGAGATGATCCTACCATTCGGACAGTTGATGTTGAACAATTTTGCTCATGGTCTGCATGAAGAATAAATAATTTATCTAATGCAGCTACAATAATTGGATTTGAAAGATACGGCTCGGTAGGTAACTCAAACATTAATCGCATAAAGTTTTCTACATATCCTTTTGTATTGTCATAATAATTTAGAGGATAACCCATACTTTTTCTATAAGTCCAAGTGGCAATTACAAGAAATTTACCCATTATTTTACAGATAGCTTCATACATATCTTTTTCGTTTTCAACATTTACTGCTTTAGGGTTAAATGCTGTTAACGCACTTGTCAAGCATGATAAAACGCCCATCGGATGTGCATTTTTAGGAAAACCATCAATGATGTTTTTCATTTCTTCGTTGACTAGTGTATATTTTCTTATGTCGGTTTCAAATTGTTGTAATTGCTCTTTGGTAGGCAATTCTCCAAAAATCAATAAATAGGATACTTCAAGAAAGTTTGCTTTGTCAGCTAAATCTTCTATCGAATATCCTCTATAACGAAGTATTCCTTCTTCGCCGTCCAAGAAAGTAATTTCACTTTTGCATGACCCTGAGTTTTTATAGCCTGGATCTAGTGTGATGGCTCCTGTAAGGTCTCTTAATTTATTAATATCGATGGCTACTTCATTTTCGGTGCCGACAATTATTGGGAACTCAAATTTTTTACCTTCTAATTCTAATACTGCTACTTTTGACATGTTCTTTATGGGGATTTTAACTTTCTATAATAATTTAACAAATTTATGTATTTCGGATTAAATAAAAAAGAAATTACGGTATCGATTTCGTTAATGTTATTAGAATTAATAAAAATTTATGAAAATCAAAAAAAATGGCTTGATAAATATTAATTTATCAAGCCATTAAACTTATAAAAAATTTAGTTATTTTCTTTTAAATGCTTTTTCAGCGGGAAAATATGCGGTGTTTCCAAGTTCTTCTTCGATTCGTAATAATTGATTGTATTTTGCCATACGATCAGATCTTGATGCCGAACCAGTTTTAATTTGACCACAATTTAAAGCAACGGCCAAATCAGCAATTGTATTGTCCTCTGTTTCGCCCGATCGGTGTGACATTACTGATGTATATCCTGCATTGTGAGCCATATTTACTGCGGCAATGGTTTCTGAAAGTGTTCCAATTTGGTTAACCTTTACTAAAATCGAGTTTGCAATATTTTCTTTTATCCCTCTTGAAAGTCGTTCTACGTTTGTAACAAACAAATCATCGCCTACCAACTGAATTTTGTTTCCTATCAATTCTGTGAGGTATTTCCAACCTTCCCAATCGTCTTCATACATTCCGTCTTCAATAGAAATAATAGGATAATTTGTTGCCAAAGAAGCTAGATATTCTGCTTGTTCTCTAGAAGTTCTGATTTTTCCTGTTGTTCCTTCAAATTTCGTATAATCATATTTTCCATCTACATAAAATTCTGATGCAGCACAATCTAAAGCTATCATTATTTCGTCACCAAATTTATAGCCCGCATTTTCTACTGCTTTTTTTATGGTATCTAATGCGTCTTCTGTTCCTCCTGCAAGATTTGGTGCAAACCCGCCTTCATCTCCTACTGCGGTTGATAGGTTTCTATCGTGTAATACTTTTTTCAAATTATGAAAAATTTCTGTCCCCATTTGCATTGCATGCGAAAATGACGTTGCTTTTACTGGCATAATCATAAATTCCTGAAAAGCGATTGGTGCGTCTGAATGTGATCCTCCATTGATGATATTCATCATTGGTACAGGAAGAGTATTTGCAGAAACGCCTCCTACATATCGGTATAATGGCAATCCCAATTCGTTTGCAGCGGCTTTAGCTACAGCCAAAGAGACGCCTAAAATAGCATTTGCTCCTAGGTTTGATTTGTTTGAAGTTCCGTCCAATTTAATCATCATTTGATCGATTAGATTTTGTTCAAAAACGGAAGTCCCCAATAGTTCATGAGCAATGGTAGCATTTACATTTTCTACGGCTTTTGACACTCCTTTTCCTAAGAACGCTTTTCCTCCATCACGCAATTCCATTGCTTCGTGTTCTCCAGTTGAGGCTCCAGAGGGAACAGCTGCTCTACCTAAAACTCCGTTTTCGGTAATTACATCTACTTCTATTGTAGGGTTACCTCTTGAGTCGAATATTTGTCTTGCGTGAATTTTGATAATGATGCTCATGTTTTTTATTTTAAATTGCTATAATTATTAAAATACAAAGATATTCTATCTTTTCTAATCATTTTATGAAAATAATGAATGTTATTAACGAAAACGTTGTAATTTTTTTGTCAAACATTCTATTTATGTTTTTTGATAAAATTATTTAAAAATTCGGTTTATTTTGATTTAATTCTAAAAAGAATAAAAGTTAATTGCCTTTTATATTATCTATAAACTGGTCGAACAAATAGGCTGCATCATGAGGCCCGGGGCTAGCTTCTGGGTGATATTGAACGGAGAAACATTTTTTGTTTTTCATTCTCATTCCAGCTACAGTTCCATCGTTGAGATGCAAATGTGTAATTTCAAAATCGGGGTGCTTTTCCAACGCTTCTCTATCTACTGCAAAACCATGATTTTGTGAGGTGATTTCTCCTTTTCCTGAAATAACATTCATTATAGGGTGGTTAATTCCTCGGTGACCGTTAAACATTTTATAAGTTGGTATTCCGTTTGCCAATGCTATCATTTGATGTCCAAGACAGATTCCAAATACGGGAATATCTGTTGCTAATAGTTGGCGAGTTACTGCTTGAACTTCTTTTAAGGGGTCTGGATCTCCAGGCCCGTTTGATAAAAAGTAGCCGTCGGGATTAAAATTGCTTAATTCTTGAAAAGTGGTGTTGTATGGAAACACTTTTATATAACAATCTCTTGCTGCCAAGCATCTTAGAATATTTGTTTTTATTCCTAAATCTAGTGCTGCAATTTTGTAGGTTGCATTTTCATTACCAAAAAAATAAGGGCTTTTTGTGGATACCTTTGAGGCTAATTCTAGTCCTTTCATATTTGGTACTAGTGCTAATTTTTCTTTGAGGATATCTATTGGCGTTCCGTCTGTGCAAATTACTGAGTTCATGGCGCCATTATCGCGAATATAGCTAACTAATGCTCGTGTATCGACATCTGAAATGGCTACTAAATTGACTTTTTCGAAATAGTCATAAAGGCTTTCGTTGGCATTAACTCGTGAATAATTGAAGCTAAAATTTTTGCAAACTAGTCCTGAAATTTTTATTGAATCTGAATCGACTTCATTTTCGTTGACGCCGTAGTTTCCGATATGGGGATTTGTGGCCACCATTATTTGTCCGAAATACGATGGGTCTGTAAAAATTTCTTGATAGCCTGTCATTCCGGTGTTAAAGCAAACTTCTCCAAAGGCTGTTCCTTCAATACCTATTGATTTTCCGTGAAAAATGGTTCCGTCACTTAGAAGTAGAATGGCTGGTTTTCTGTTTGCGTATTTCATTTTTTTTGTGTGTTTTTACAATATTTTTGAATTTTTAGGTTCTTTTTATATTGTTGTAGTTGTTTTGTTTTGGCAAATTTAATTTAAAATATGTGTTTTTTAAAATAAATTTATCGAGAAGCCAAAAAAATGTTTTTAGTCCTGATGGCAGTGAAAATCCCAATATAAATTTGACTTTTTAGGAAAATTTATATTGGATTGAAACGAACAGCAGGAAAATGATTTTAGAAAATGCCTATTATTTGGCTTCAAAAAAAAAAGGACAAACTAATTAAAGTTTATCCTTTTGATTGAATTTTAAGCAGTTTTCATACTTATTCTTTAGTTTCAGGAGTTTCTTCTGAAGGTGTTTCGTTGTCAACAGCTGGAGTTTCTTCTGCTGTTGGAGCTTGAATTTCTTCTACTTCTACTTCTTCTACTACTTGTTCTATTGTTTCTACTTCAGCTTCTGGAGTTTCTTCTACTACTTGTTCGGTAACTACTGCTGCTGGAGTTTCTTTTACTTCTGGAGTTTCGTCAGCTTTTTTAGCTTTTCCACCTCTACGGCTTTTTGCTTTTTTGGCTTCTTTTTTTCCTCCGTTGTATAATTCGTTAAAATCTACTAGTTCGATCATTGCCATATCGGCATTATCTCCAAGTCGATTTCCAACTTTAATGATTCTAGTGTATCCACCTGGACGATCTCCTACTTTTGCTGCTACGTCTCTAAACAAGTCGGTTACTGCATATTTGCTTCTTAGGTAAGCGAAAACGATACGTCTATTGTGGGTAGTATCTTCTTTTGATTTTGTTATTAAAGGCTCAACAAATTGTTTAAGTGCCTTTGCTTTAGCAACGGTAGTATTGATACGTTTGTGCTCTATTAGAGAACAAGCCATATTGGCTAACATAGCTTTTCTATGTCCCGTTTGTCTGCTTAAGTGGTTGAATTTTTTTCCGTGTCTCATTGTTATGTAAAATGTAATCTCGCTTAATGCGGAATTAGATTATTCTTTATCTAGTTTGTATTTTGCTAAATCCATTCCGAAGGTTAAATTTTTAATAGCTACTAGTTCGTCTAGTTCTGTTAAAGATTTTTTTCCGAAGTTTCTGAATTTCATTAAGTCATTTTTGTTGAAAGACACAAGGTCTCCAAGAGTATCGACTTCGGCAGCTTTCAAGCAATTTAATGCTCGAACTGATAAATCCATATCAACAAGTTTGGTTTTAAGCAATTGTCTCATGTGCAATGACTCTTCGTCATAGGATTCCGTTTGTGCTATTTCGTCTGCTTCAAGAGTTATTCTTTCGTCAGAGAAAAGCATAAAGTGGTGAATAAGAACTTTTGCAGCTTCTGTTAAGGCATCTTTAGGATTAATTGATCCATCAGTTTTGATTTCGAAAACTAATTTTTCATAATCTGTTTTTTGCTCTACACGGAAGTTTTCAATTGTGTACTTCACATTTTTTACGGGTGTAAAAATTGAGTCGGTAAAAATTGTTCCGATAGCTGCATTTTGCTTTTTATTTTCTTCTGCTGGAACATATCCTCTTCCTTTTTCGATTGTTAATTCGAAATTAAGATTGATTTTAGGATCCAAATTACATATAACTAGGTCTGGGTTTAAAACTTGAAAACCAGAAATGAATTTTTGAAAATCACCTGCGGTAAGTTGGTTTTTACCTGACACTGAAATACTAACAGATTCGTTGTCTACGTCTTCGATTTGTCTTTTAAAACGAACTTGTTTTAAATTTAGAATAATTTCTGTAACGTCTTCAACAACACCTGAAATTGTAGAAAATTCGTGATCTACTCCTTCAATTCTAACAGACGTAATTGCGTATCCTTCTAAAGCAGAAAGTAAAACTCTTCTAAGGGCGTTACCAACTGTCAATCCGTAACCAGGTTCTAAAGGTCTAAATTCAAATTTACCTTCAAAATCGGTTGAATCGATCATGATAACTTTATCGGGCTTCTGAAAATTTAATATTGCCATAATTTCGACTGAGTCAGTTATTATTTATTGTACAATTCGACGATTAGTTGTTCTTTAATGTTTTCAGGAATTTGAAGTCTTGCAGGCACACTAACGAAAGTTCCTTGTTTAAGATCATTATTCCAAGTTATCCACTCATAGGTATGAGAAGAATTTGCTAAAGAACGTTCGATTGCTTCTATTGATTTAGATTTTTCACGAACAGCAACAATGTCGCCAGGTTTTAAATGATAAGATGGAATATTTACCAACTCTCCATTTACAGTAATATGTCTGTGAGAAACGATTTGACGTGCGCCTCTTCTAGAAGGAGCTATACCCATTCTAAAGACTACGTTGTCTAATCTAGCTTCACATAATTGTAAAAGAACTTCACCAGTAACACCTTTTGTAGCTGATGCTTTTTCGAATAAATTTCTAAATTGTTTTTCTAATATTCCGTAAGAATATTTAGCTTTTTGCTTTTCCATTAATTGGACAGCATATTCAGATTTTTTTCCTCTTTTTTTAGCCATCCCGTGTTGTCCGGGTGGATAATTTCTTTTTTCGAAAGATTTATCATCTCCGAAAATAGCTTCGCCAAATTTACGAGCTATTCTTGTACTTGGA
>CAIJXW010000066.1 GCA_903824755.1 uncultured Bacteroidota bacterium
CAATCTTTTTATTTTTAAAGAAAAAATAAAAAGGATTTCCACTACTATCGGGGCTAGGACAATCCAAACACACACAACTAACTACTAAGCATTAACAAAAAAACAATGCCAAAAGACAATTCAATAAAATCGGTTTTAATAATTGGCTCAGGACCAATTGTAATAGGACAAGCGTGCGAATTTGACTATGCAGGATCACAATCAGCACGATCAATTCGAGAGGAAGGAATAGAAGTAATTCTAATCAATTCCAACCCAGCAACAATCATGACCGACCCCTCCATGGCCGATCACATCTACCTAAAGCCACTAACCACAAAATCAATTATTGAAATTCTCAAAGCCCACCCGCAAATTGATGCCGTTTTGCCAACAATGGGAGGGCAAACAGCACTAAACCTTTGCCTCGAAGCAGACGAAAAAGGAATCTGGGAAGATTTTGGCGTTCGGCTAATAGGCGTTGACATCAATGCAATCAACATCACCGAAGATAGAGAACAATTCAAACAACTTCTCCACAGAATAGGAATACCAACCGCCCCTGCAAAAACAGCAACATCATTCCTAAAAGGAAAAGAAATAGCCCAAGAATTTGGTTTTCCATTAGTAATTCGGCCGTCCTTCACACTAGGTGGCACAGGAGCCGCCTTTGTGCATAAAAAAGAAGATTTTGACGAGCTATTAACCAGAGGTTTAGAAGCTTCCCCAATTCACGAAGTGCTAATCGATAAAGCATTACTAGGCTGGAAAGAATATGAATTAGAACTACTTAGAGATAAAAATGATAACGTAGTTATAATTTGTTCCATAGAAAATATGGATCCAATGGGGATTCACACAGGGGACTCGATTACGGTTGCTCCAGCAATGACATTATCCGACACTACCTTTCAAAAAATGCGCGATATGGCCATTTTGATGATGAGAAGCATCGGCAATTTTGCAGGAGGATGCAATGTGCAATTTGCCGTTTCCCCAGACGAAAAAGAAGACATCGTTGCCATCGAAATCAATCCAAGAGTTTCCCGATCATCAGCCCTAGCATCAAAAGCAACAGGATATCCAATAGCAAAAATAGCATCAAAACTAGCCTTAGGTTACCACCTGGACGAATTGCAAAACCAAATTACAAAATCAACCTCCGCCTTATTTGAACCTACATTAGATTATGTGATAGTAAAAATCCCACGATGGAATTTTGATAAATTTGAAGGTGCCGATAGAACTTTAGGACTCCAGATGAAATCCGTAGGAGAAGTAATGGGAATTGGACGTTCGTTTCAAGAAGCACTTCACAAAGCCACACAATCACTAGAAATAAAACGAAATGGACTAGGGGCAGACGGAAAAGGATATAAAAACTACGAACAAATTATCGACAAACTGACTTTTGCAAGTTGGGATAGAGTTTTTGTGATTTATGATGCCATAGCTCTGGGAATTCCATTGAGTAGAATACACGAAATCACAAAAATTGATATGTGGTTTCTCAAACAATATGAAGAATTATATACTTTAGAACGCGAAATATCAAACTATAAAGTAGATACATTATCAAGAGAATTGTTATTGGAAGCCAAACAAAAAGGATTTGCCGATAGACAAATTGCCCACATGGTAGGCTGTCTAGAAAGTCAAATTTATAAACTTCGTGAAGAAAAAAATGTAAAAAGAGTCTATAAACTAGTAGATACTTGTGCAGCCGAATTTAAAGCAAAAACACCGTATTACTATTCTACATTTGAAGCCGAAATAGAAAAACCAAATGGCGACCGCTATGTAGATAACGAAAGCCACGTAACTGACAAAAAGAAAGTAATCGTTCTAGGTTCAGGGCCAAACAGAATAGGGCAGGGGATAGAATTTGATTATTCTTGCGTACATGGAATTATGGCAGCAGCCGAATGTGGCTATGAGACTATCATGATAAATTGCAACCCCGAAACCGTTTCTACCGATTTCGATACTGCCGATAAATTATATTTTGAACCTGTTTTTTGGGAGCATATCTATGACATTATTCGTCACGAAAAACCAGAAGGAGTAATCGTTCAATTAGGTGGTCAAACCGCACTAAAACTTGCCGAAAAACTATCTAAATATGGAGTAAAAATTCTAGGAACTAGCTTCGATGCCCTGGATTTAGCAGAAGATAGAGGTCGGTTTTCAGAATTATTATCCGAATTGAAAATCCCATTTCCGCAGTTTGGAATTGCCGAAACAGCAGACGAAGCAAGTGCCTTGGCAGATGTGCTTGATTTTCCTTTATTAGTTCGACCTTCCTATGTTTTGGGAGGACAAGGGATGAAAATTGTAATCAACAAACAAGAGTTAGAAGAACATGTGATTGATTTATTGAAATCAATACCAGGAAATAAATTGCTTTTAGATCACTATTTAGATGGAGCAATTGAAGCCGAAGCCGATGCAATTTGTGACGGTGAAAACGTTTATATCATCGGAATAATGGAGCATATCGAGCCTTGCGGAGTTCACTCTGGTGACAGTAATGCAACATTACCTCCGTTTAATTTGGGCGAATTTGTAATGCAACAAATCAAAGATCATACAAAAAAAATAGCCTTGGCATTAAGAACCGTGGGTTTAATCAATATTCAATTTGCCATCAAAGACGACACCGTTTATATTATAGAAGCTAATCCGAGAGCCTCTAGAACTGTGCCTTTTATTGCAAAAGCCTATGGCGAACCGTATGTGAATTATGCAACAAAAGTAATGTTAGGGCAAAATAAAGTAACCGACTTCATATTTAACCCACAGCTGAAAGGCTATGCAATCAAACAACCAGTATTTTCGTTTAGTAAATTTCATGGAGTTAATAAAGCATTAGGACCTGAAATGAAATCTACTGGCGAAAGTATCTTGTTTATTGACGACTTGAAAGATGATCAATTTTATGAATTGTATTCAAGACGAAAAATGTATTTGAGCAAATAGTCAGAATTTAAATTAGTCTGAACAATAGAAATGTTATCTGTCACAAAAACAGTATAAATTGGAAGTTTTTTTCGAGCTTATAATTTTTCTAATAATGTTTCTACAATACCCTTATTTCCCTAGAGTAATGCTCTAAAGCAATAGTAATTATTGATTTTAATTTTCTGAATAACAGTTGATTGATTTATTTAATAGTGTTTTTATGATAAATTATATTATATTTGAAAATGTAATATTATAAACATGAAACTATTCTTTTGTCGAAATAATTTGTTTTGTATTCTTTTATTTGGAACTCTACTATCGATTTCAAATACAACTTTAGCTCAAGTAACTTTTACAAGTTCCAATTTACCAATTGTTATTATCACCACCGATAATTATCCAAATTCCTCTCAGCCTCAAGAAATACTAGATTCTCCTCGTGTTTTTGGAAATATGAAAATTATAAAACGTCCAGATGGAACTAGAAACTATATGACCGATGCAAACACGGCATCTTTTCTTAATTATACCGGGCGAATTAGTATTGAAATTCGTGGTTCGTCTTCTCAAACATTACCCAAAAAGCAATATGGACTGACAACTTTATTAGCCAATAATACGACTAATAATAATGTGAGTTTGTTAGGAATGCCTAGCGAAAATGATTGGATTTTGAATGGTATGGGCTATGAACCTTCCTTGATTAGAGATTATCTTTTTTATAATTTGTCTCGTCAAATGGGTAATTATGCATCAAGAACTTCCTATTGTGAAGTAGTAGTTAATGGAGATTATGTGGGATTGTATGTTTTGCAAGAAAAAATAAAACCCGATTCCAATCGTGTAGATATATTTAAAATTTTAACTACAGAAAATTCCCTTCCAAACTTATCAGGAGGCTATATCACAAAATCGGACAAAACAACTGGCGGAGACCCCGTAGCTTGGGGCATGAATTCCTATGCTGGCTATACTGATTTTATTCATGAATTTCCAGATCCATCTGATGTAACTACGCAACAAAATAATTATATAAAAGGTCAATTTTTAAATCTTGAAACCGCCGCACATAACAATAACATTAGTTTGTCCAGCGGTATCCCATCAATTATTGATGTGCCAACTTTTGTTGATTTTATGCTTCTAAATGAACTTGGATCGAATGCTGACGGCTATCAATTCAGCACTTATTTTCATAAAGACCGAAACGGAAAATTACGTGCGGGGCCAATTTGGGATTTTAATTTATCACTTGGAAACGATTTGTTTCTATGGGGTTTTGATAGAAGTCATTATGATGTTTGGCAGTTTTCTGATGGCGGAAATGAAGGGGCAAGATTTTGGACAGATTTATTTAATAATTCCACGTTCAAATGTTATTTATCAAAAAGATGGAACCAACTCACACAGACAGGAAATCCGCTAAATTATAATAGTTTAGTCCAATTTATAGACACAACTATTACTCTAATTACGGAAGCGTCAATTCGAGAAAACCAGCGATGGGAGAGTATTCCAAATTTGACACAAGAAATAGCAAATATGAAAGTATTTATTGCCAATAGAATCAATTGGATTACTAATAATATTGGCCCATTTTCTTCTTGCAACGTGATACAAACCCCTCAATTAGTTATCAATAAAATTAATTATAACCCTTCGGTTTCGGGCAGTTTTCCAATAAGTAATGATCAAGAATTTATTGCAATAATAAATGCAGGAACTACAACAGTAAATCTCACAGGATACTATTTTAAAGAATTAGGTTTTACCTATCAATTTCCAGCATCTTCTACAATTTTACCAAACCAAACCATCTATTTAGCTAGCAATTCCGCCACTTTTCAATCCAAATATGGGATTACAGCTTTTGGTCAATTTACTAGAAATTTATCCAACAGCTCCGACAGGTTAATTCTTGCAGATGGCTTTGGAAATACAATTGATTTTGTAGAATATTCTGATGTTTCGCCATGGCCAACTGCTCCTGACGGAAATGGAAGCTATTTGCAATTGGTCAGTACTAACCTCGATAACAATCTAGCCTCAAGTTGGATTGCCTCCTCAAATTCACTAGACACAGATGATTTTGTCTTGAATTCTAGCGATCTAAAAGCTTTTCCAAACCCTGTCAACGATCAGTTAACGATTCAAAATAATCATAAATTTGATGCTATTGAGCTGTTTGATTATTTAGGAAAAATGATTCTAAAGAAAAATTGTGACGATTTTCAAACGCAAATCGATATGAATGGCTATTCAAACGGAATGTATTTTATTAAAGTTTATACTGAAAATAATTTTCAAACCCTGAAAGTAATCAAGCAATAAATTTCATAAGCAATAACAAAGCCGATTTTCTAGTTCTTAACTCAATTTGTTAGAAACCAAACTAATAAATTCTTTTCTTGTTTTGTCTTTTTCAAAAGCACCTGTAAATGACGAGGTTGTTGTAACTGAATTTTGCTTTTGAATCCCTCTCATTTGCATACACATGTGTTGAGCTTCAATAACAACAGCAACTCCAAGTGGATTTAACGCCTCTTGAATACAGTTTTTAATTTCGTCTGTCAACCGTTCTTGAACTTGCATTCTTCTAGCAAATGCATCGACAACTCGAGGAATTTTACTTAAACCTACAATTTTTCCATTGGGGATATACGCCACGTGAGCTTTTCCAAAAAAGGGCAACATGTGGTGTTCGCACATAGAATATACTTCAATGTCTTTCACGACAATCATTTGTTGATGATCTTCGGTAAACAACGCCGATTTTAAAATTTCTAATGGGTCTATATCATACCCGTGTGTCAAATATTGCATCGCTTTTGCTGCTCTTTCAGGAGTTTTCAAAATACCTTCACGATGAATATCTTCGCCAATATTTTCAATTATCAGACGATAATTATCCGAGATCACTTCAATTTTATCTAAATCGTACGTTTCAATTTTTTCGTATCCCTTCATTTTTTATATTTTAAATGTAACCAATCCATAATCCATTTCAAAAATCTGCCCCGATATTGATTTTGCGTTTTCCGAAATCAAAAAATGAACCATATTAGCAACTTCTTCGGGCTGAAGGTAACTTTTCATTGGGTGTCTTTCGACCATATTTTCTTTCATTCTATCATTTCTCAAAATATTAGATGCCAAAGTTGTATCCGTAATCGTAGGAGCAATTGCATTCACACGCACTACAGAGGCCAATTCCGCACCTAATGATTTCACTAGTCCTTCTACTCCTGCCTTTGCAGTAGCAATACTGGCATGAAACGGCATACCCATTTTTACGGCAACAGTACTAAATAAAACAATTGATGGATTTGTACCTTTTTTTAGGGTAGGCAAATATTTTTGAATCACTTTTACTGCCCCAAGAACGTTAATTTCAAAATCTTTTTTGAAGTCATCAAGGCTCAAACTCATCATCGGTTTCAGGTTGATAGACCCAGGGCAATATATCAAAACATCTATATTTTCAAGTTCTGGAAGTTCCTCTTCTAATACATTCAATTCAAAATGTCTCAGATTAGTATGTTCAAATTCAGGTGCCGTCCGACTAATATTTACAACATAGTTGGATCCCAGTTGTTGTTCTACTATCGTCTTGCCAATGCCTTTGCTTCCGCCAATAATTACTATATTTTTCATTCTTTATCTTTTTGAAATTTTATTATTATTTATTTGCCTTTGCATCGAACATTTAAATCTTCCTTCTCGAAAATCTCGCAATTTTTCATGCTTTGTTTTTCGCCCTTGCACTCTAGCACGCCACATTCTGAAACTCGATGGTTTCATTTCTAGACGCATTAAATCGATAACTTCTTGTTCTTTTAGTCCAAATTGAACAAAAATAGCATCAAAAGTAGTACGGTCTTCCCAGGCCATTTCTATAATTCTGTCTATTTCTATTTCGGTCAATTCTTTTTTCAAAATCATTTATTTTTTTGAACTTTTTTACAAAGATAAATATTTTGTTTAACAATATTTAAATTATATTAAACAAAATAGTTTAATAATTAAAAAAAATCCCATTTCGATTTCAAAATGGGATTCTAAAATAATATCAGGCTAAATATCATTCAGATTCATCAAATTCTGCCTTTTTTATAATATTTTCGGGTAATGATTTTTTAGCTTTCGCCCCCATTTTCTTCAACTTTTCGACACTATTTATCAGATTTCCTTTTCCTTCAAAAAGCTTGTTCATCGCAAAACCATATTCCAGTTTACTTTCGTCTATTCGTTTTCCAATTTTAATTAAATCTTCCATCAAACCTTGAAATTTATCATATAATGCTCCAGCTTGTCTAGCAATTTCAAAAGCGTTTTCTTGTTGTTTCTGATTGGTCCACATGCTATCTATAGTTCGCAAAGTGGCTAATAATGTGGAAGGTGTGACAATAACAATATTTTTCTCAAAAGCCTTGTTATAGAGCGTTATATCTTCGTTTGAAGCTAGAGCAAAAGCCGTTTCTATTGGGATAAATAGCAGTACAAAATCGGGACTTTCAATTTGATATAATTCATGATAATTTTTATCGCCAAGTTGTTCTACATGTCTTTTTACAGAAGTTACATGTTCTTTGAGCCAACTGCTTTTCAAACTTTCGTCTTCTTCATTTATAAATTTTTCATAGGCTGTCAATGAAACTTTCGAATCGACTACCATTTTTTTTCCGTCAGGAAGATTGATCACTACATCAGGAAAAACTCGATTTCCATCTTCGTTCGTATGACTTTGTTGAACAAAATATTCTCTATCTTTTTCTAATCCCGATTTCTCTAAAACCCTTTCCAGGACTAATTCGCCCCAGTTTCCTTGCATTTTGCTATCGCCTTTTAGTGCCTTTGTCAAATTCAAGGTTTCTTTGCTCATTTGAGCATTCATTTCGCTCAAGCCAATAATTTGTTGCCGCAAAGTAGCGTGATGATTGATACTTTCTTTGTGAGTGTCATCTACTTTCTTCTCGAACAATTGAATTTTTTCTTGCAATGGTGACAAGATATTCTTCATATTCTCTTTGTTCTGTTCCGTAAATTTGCTTGATTTTTCTTCTAGGATTTTGTTGGCCAAATTTTCAAATTCCTTTGTGAATTTCTCCTGAAGTTTTTCTACTTCCTCTTTTTGCTCCCTGTTTCTGTCGAGTAGATTATCAAAATCGGCATCTTTTTTTGTGAGTTGTAGATTTATAGACTCTTTTTCGACTCTAATAGTATCACGCTCCAAAGTTAATTTCTGAATTTGGGTTTCAGATAGTTCCAATTGTTGCGTAAAGCTTTTTATTTTTTCTTCAAAAAGTGCTTTCTCCGAATTGTTCTTTGCCGAAAAAATAACTTTGCCAATGATGATTCCAATGGCCAAAGCAGCAATAAACACAAAAAATATAGAAATAGTAATCGACATAGTGCATAGATTTAGGATTTGTAAAAGTAGGGAATTTTCTATTGATATAAAAAAGAAAGTCCTACCGAAGCAGGACTAAAGATTTTCATCTACGGCATATAGCCTTATTGTGATAAGATTAAAGATTAGAATAAACGATATTACCCCCATCTTTGTACGAATTGTGCTGTCGGTTGAGGTTTGATTAAAGATTAGAAAAACCAATATCCTCAATAGGAATAGTGCTTTGTCGAATTTCGGATTGAATAATGAGTTGAAGATTTTTTGCAGTAATTGACGCTTTGTTTTCAATTAAAATAGATTTTTTTATCATAATTTTGGCACGTATTTATTAGATACTTTTTTTCTATAAATATAGCTATTATCGAGCGTTATTATAAAAATCATTATCTCTAGTTAAAAAGAAATGTTGCACCGCCATTTTATTCTTCACAAACCCTACGGCTATTTGAGTCAGTTTATATATGAACTCAAAAGAAAAAAGAAACTCCTAGGCGAACTCTATGATTTTCCGATAGGAACAATGGCAATAGGTCGGCTTGACGAAGACTCCGAAGGTTTATTGCTACTGACTACCGATGGAAAAATGAGCGAATTAGTGCGTAGCAAGAAAATTGATAAAGAATATTATGTTCAAGTTGATGGAATTATTAATAATGAAGCCATCGAAAAACTAAAAAATGGTGTTGAAATAGGGTTTAAAGGAACAAAATACATCACAAAACCATGCAATGCTTTTCGGGTTGATGTGCTTCCTGATTTTGGCGAACGCCAAAAAAAAATTCGAGATGATAGACACGGCCCAACGTCATGGATTTCTGTTTCTATCAATGAAGGAAAATTTCGGCAAGTGCGAAAAATGACTTCTGCTGTGGGTTTTCCTACTTTAAGATTAGTAAGAGTGAGAATAGGCACCATTCATCTGAACGATTTGAGTGCGGGAAAGGTGTTAGAAGTTTCTGATTTTCAATTAAATAGATAAAAAAAACTATGCTGAACATTGTATTAGTAGAACCCGAAATACCAAACAATACTGGAAATATTGGTCGCTTGTGTGTGGGTACCGAAAGTCGATTGCACCTCATTCACCCTTTTGGGTTTGTGATAAATGATAAAAATTTGAAACGTTCTGGCCTTGATTATTGGGTGCATCTTGACGTGACCGAATATCAAAATATCTCTGAGTGGATCACGCAAATTCCAGACACTTCTCGCGTTTTTTTGATGAGTTCTCATGCTCAAAAATCCTATTTAGAAAATGAATTTCAAGACGGTGATTGGCTCGTTTTCGGAAAAGAAAGCGTGGGTTTGAGCCAGGAGGTTTTGAATTTATTTTCAAATCACCTAACGATTCCGATGTCAAATTTGATTAGAAGTTTCAACATTGCAAACTCGGTTGCATTTGTTGTAGGTGAGGCAAAAAGGCAAATTGCTATCAAGAAAACCTAATATTATAGGATTATAAATTTCCCTTTTTCGCTATCAAACGAAATATCTTTGTCGATAAATAATCTATCAAAAACACCTTTTGATATTAGGTTGCAAGGGTCATCTTGAATGATGTTTTCGGGCATCATTACAATCATTTCATCGCTCAACTGAATCGCCAAATCTATGTCGTGGGTTGAAAATAGAATACATTTATTGGTTTCTTCGGTTAAGGTTTTCAATAGTTTCAACAACGAAACCTTGTGAACTAAATCCAAATGTGTGGTAGGTTCGTCAAGAATTATTAACGGCGTGTCTTGTGCTAATGCTCTAGCAACTAGAACGTTTTGCAACTGTCCATCACTGATTTCAAAATGCTTTTTGGTTGCCAAATGCGAAATTTGTGTAAGCTGCATGGCTTCATTAATTTTTGAAATATCGGTGGCAGTCAACTTTCCAACCCAATTGGTATAGGGTTGTCTCCCCAATGCAATTAGCTCAAAAACGGTCAAATTGCTAGGCGGTAATTTTTCTGTTAGAACCACACTAAGATGTTTTGCTAATTCTAAAGAATCGAGCGAATTAATATTTTTTTCCTTAAAAAAAACAGCTCCAGAAATTGGCTTTTGAATTCCAATTAATGTTTTTAGTAACGTAGATTTTCCAATTCCATTTGCTCCAATTAGGGAGATTAGCTTTCCTTCTTTTAGGTTTAAATTCAAGTTTTCAGAAAGCACAATAGTTTCCTTATTGGTAGAATAACCAATACTTAAATTTGAAGTTGAAAGGACATTTTTTTTCATTTTATAAAAAACTAACCCACTAATTTTTGTTTTCTAATTAGTAACCAAATCACAATCGGAGCGCCAAAAATTGAGGTTACCGCATTTATAGGAAGCGTAAAATCAGCTCCTGGAACTTGTGAAATGATATCGCAAACTAGCATTATTACTGCTCCAAAAAGCAAAGTTCCCCAGAACAATATATAGTGATTACTGGTTTGAAAAACTAATTTGGCTATGTGTGGAACCGCCAAACCTACAAATGCAATCGGACCAACAAAGGCCGTAATGCTTCCTGCAAGAATACTAGTTGCTATTAGAATTATATATCTAGCTTTTGCATAATTCAAGCCCAAACTCTTGGCATAATTTTCGCCCAACAACAAGCTGTCTAATGGTTTGATGCTAAAAAAACTCAATAGTAAACCTGCAATTACACAACAAAAAAGAATAGCAATAGAATTCCAAGATAAATTCCCAAGATTTCCCATTGACCAAAACGTAAATTTTTGCAATTGTTCGGCAGAACTAAAGTAGGATAATGTTCCGACAATGGCACTAGTAAAACTACCAAACATCAGCCCTACGATTAGAATTGCCATAGTGTCTCGCAATTTTCGAGAGACTAACAAAACCGCCACAAGCACACAAAAACTTCCCAAACTCGAAGCAAGAATAATTCCGTAACTAGAAAGCAGTATTGATGCTAAAAAATTAGGTAAAAAACCAGCTCCCAATAGCACAAATGCTACGCCCAAACTCGAGCCAGAACTCAATCCCAAAACATAAGGCCCAGCCAATGGATTTCGGAATAATGTTTGCATCAACAACCCACTGATAGAAAGTCCCATGCCTACAAGAATAGCTGCAATTGCTTTAGGTAATCTGTAATTTAGAAGGATATAATCCCAAGTTTCTTTGCCAGAACTTTCGCCAATAAAAAGGCTAAATAATGATTTTATAGGAATAGAAATTGACCCTAAACTTAAGTTTAATAAAAATAGCACTACTGTCCCTAAAGTTAGGAAGATGAATAGAGTCGTTTTTTTATTAAATGGATTCAAATTATTGTAATTTTTGAAAAAAATAGGGTTTATAATTCGGCAATAATTCGGGGTGAATAATCCTAATCAAATCTTTCAGCACCCAATCTGGGCGAGATAGAGACCATTCAAAATAAAGTATTCCCCCTTTTTTTCCTTTATTTAAAGCATACGAATATACTTTTTTATTTTTGAAAGCATCAAATTCTTGATAATGAAAATTGCTTTTTTTCATTTCTGCTAAAGATGAAAAGTCACCTGGAGAAATCCAAAAGTCTGCTTTTTTTGCTTTTTCTAAAACAGTTTCAAATGACAAAGCGATACTTCCTGTCCCGCTAGTATTTTTCCATAGATAATTTGCGTGAGCATCGTTCAAAAACTGTGATGCCCAGCTCATTCCTTGTGGAACAAACCATTGATTTTGATATTCTGAACCGCATAAAACAGTAGGCGAGGAGGTCGCTTTTTTGGCCAATAATAACGTTTGATTATAGTGGGTTTCAATTTCCGAAAAAACCTTATTTGCTTTATTATTTAATCCATATAAAGCCCCAAAAAATTTAATCCATTCTGCTTTTGCTAGAGGTGTTTTTTCGTTCCAGTCACCATTAAATACAACTTTCAATCCGCTTTTCTGTAAATTATCAAGTGCAGGATTTGAATTATTTAGCCCAAAACCAACAATCACATTGGGTGCTAAATCAATTAGAACTTCGGTGTTGAGGTTGTCGTTTTGTCCCACTTCTCGAACTTTTCCAGCATCAATTAATGCTCTAGTTTTTTTGGAAGAAATATAATCAGTATTTGGAAAACCAGTGAGCGTGTTTTCTACGCCGAGCAATTCTAATGATGGAATATGAGTTGTTGAGGTGACAACAATTGATTGTATTGGAACCGCAATTGAGGTATATTTTTTTAGACTATCAGGAATAATTCCATTTTTTTCTTGAAGAATATAAGTAAAATTTTGATTGGCATCTGGCCAAGGATTACTAATTGTCAGCACTGAAAAACCATTATATTTATGAATTTCAAATCCTTTTGCATATTTAATTTCATTATTTGAAACGGACAAATTATCGTTTGAAACAGTTTTTTTTTGGTGGCAACCAAAACATAAAAGCAGTAGAAAACAAATCGAAATTTTTGAAAAATAAATTTTCATATAAACACACATTTTTTATTTGTTGGCAAAGGTATATTTATTAATTCAAAATAGGCATGATTATTCAAATATAGGTATATATTTGCACCCGTATTAAGGTTGCTCTTTTGATTTTTCAAAATAGCATTAAAAGGGAAACAGGTTCAAAACCTGTGCTGTTCCCGCAACTGTAAGCTAATCAAGCGTGTTGTTATCTACAAAACCACTGAGACCACTGATTTTTCAGTACTCGGGAAGGTCAACAACATGACGCAAGCCAGGAGACCTGCCTATTACGTCGAGTATCAAACTTTCGGGAAAAAAGGTTTGGGTATGGTAAATTCTATACTTTTCTCCCCATTTTAGTAAAATTATAAATTAAAAAATGAACAAAAAAAATGTTTGTTTCACTGCCCAATTATTGTTAATTGGCATGATTGCTTTTGCACAACAAGAAAATTCTAAGCCAATTCCAAAACAAAAAATCACATTTAGTGATATTTCAAGCGGAATTTCGATTCACAAACTCGATGAAGTTATAGTGTCGGATTCAAAATTTGAAATTCCAAAGGAGAAAGCCAGTAAAGTCATCGTAAAAATTACTGCCGAAGATTTAGAAAAAAAAGCGGGACAATCGTTAGCTACCGTTTTGAATAGCGTAGTTGGATTGGAAATTAATGGCAATCAAAGTGGTGCTGGAAAAAATTTAGGAGTTTATATTCGAGGCGGTAGAAATCGACAAACACTAATTTTGATTGATGGAATCCCGGTTACAGATGCTTCTGGAATTAATCTAGAATTCGATTTAAGACTCATTCCGATTGAGCAAGTGGAAAGCATCGAAATCATGAAGGGAGCTTCAAGCACACTTTATGGGACAGGAGCTGCGACAGGTGTAATCACTATAACTTTGAAAAAAGCAAGTCGAAAATTGATAGAAGCAAACGCCTATTTCAATATGGGGACCCAAATGACGGCAAACAAAGTTCGCTATACTCCACAAGATTTCAATCAAGGTTTTTCGGCAAATGGTCACCATAAAAGTGTGCGTTATTTTGCGTCTATAAATAGTACAGAAACTAAAGGTATTTCGGAAGCAAAAGGCCTTAACTTTGAAGATGATCGTTTTTCGAGAGTAAATTCATTAGTTAAATTTGGCGTTCAAGCCAATTCAAATTTAAACCTTGATTTTTCGGGAAATTATGATAAAATCAAAAACAATTTTGACGGAACTTTTGATAATTTTTCAAACCCAGATACGCCCGAAAATGTTTCAAATATTGAACAATTTAGATTTGGCTTTTCGCCAAAATACAAATATAGCAAAGGCGAATTTGTTCTAAATTCAAGTATAAACACCATTCGAAGAAATTATTCAACTTTTGATTCTTGGTCAAATTCTGTTGGAAAAAGTGACTATTCATCACGAACAATATCTATTGATGCGTATAATAAATATACTTTTTCAAAAAAGTTTTTTGCTGTTTTAGGAACACAGTTTCAGTTTTTGGATATGGAGGCACAGTCACAATATGAAGCTATTTCGAGCAAACTGGCACAATTCAATACAAAAGACGCCTATTTTACGGCAGTATATAATTTTGATTCTGGATTAAATATAAATACAGGAGCTAGATATAACACGCATAGTGTCTATAAAAATCATTTTGTATTTAATGTAAATTCATCTTATTCATTTCAAAATTCACCACTAAAACTATTAGCTTCTTATAGCACCGCCTATATCACGCCAAGTTTATATCAATTATATTCGCCTTATGGAAATTTAGATTTAACCCCCGAAGAAAATAGCACGATAGAGGCTGGTTTTGAAATTAATGCTTTCAAAAAGCGAATCAATTTTAACACTGTCGCTTTTTATCGTGAGGAGAAAAATTCTATTGGATTTTATACAAATCCAGACACTTTTGCTTCAAATTATATTAATATTCAAGGAAGAAATAATGTAAAAGGAGTAGAATCAATGGTTTCTTTTTTGGTTTTTAAAGCATTAAAGCTAGATGCAAACTACGCATATACTTTTGCAAAAGCACCACTGAATTCATTAATTCCGAAACATAAAATTAATTTTTCTGCGGATTATCAAGCTTCAAAGCGAACCTATTTTTCGATGAATTATCTATATGTACACAACCGAAATAGCTCTTTTTTTGATGGCGGAACGTATAAACTAATTACTTCAATTTTAGATTCTTATCAAGTAGTAAATGCCACAGCAAAATATGATTTGATTCCAAACAAAATGTCAGTTTTTGGGACAGTTTCCAATTTGTTCAACAAAGATTTTGAAGAAAACATAGGCTATTCTACTCGTGGTCGTAATTTTAAATTAGGAATAGCCTTTCATTTTTAGTAGAAATAGATAGCTCTCCAAAAGATATTATGTATATTTATTGTGTGTTGTAACAATACATGACCATTAGCGTCTCATTATTATATTCATTTTTCAAATTGTTTTTTGATGACCCAAAATGATTTTATTAAAACAGTTGCTCCTTTTCAGGACAAAGTCTTTCGACTGGCAAAACGCCTATTGATTAGCACCGAAGAAGCGGAAGATGCAACACAGGAAGTTCTAGTAAAATTGTGGAATAAAAACGAGGTGTTGAATCAATATAATAGTGTTGAAGCTCTGGCAATGACAATGACAAAGAATTTTTGTTTGGATCAACTAAAGTCAAAAAGAGCTGGAAATAGGAGTATTACTCATTCTAATTATTCAAATAGAGAGGCCAGTTTAGATAAGGTTTTGGAGGATAAAGACAGTTTGTCTTGGGTAGAAAAAAGCATTAATCAACTTCCAACACAGCAGCGAATGATTGTTCAATTGCGAGAAATAGAGGAATTAGAATTTGCCGAAATAGCAAAAATTATGGATATGAAGGAAATTGCAGTTCGAGTTGCTCTATCCAGAGCAAGAAAAGCGATTAAAGATTTTATGTTAAAAACACATGGTTATGGAAATAGATAAAATAGAAAAACTAGTAGAAAAGTATTTTGATGGACAAACAACAATTTTGGAAGAAAAAGAATTAAAAACCTATTTCTCATCGAATGATGTTGCTCCAAATTTGAAACAATACCAACCGCTGTTTGTTTATTATACCCATCAAAATGACATTAAATTTGACCAAACGATTGCTTTAAATTCAAGAAAAAGCATCAGAAGTTTCTTGTCAATTGCTGCATCTGTTGTAGTTATTATTGGAATTGGTTTTTATTTTTTTAATAGAAATGAAGCAATAAAAACAGACGATTTAGGCACTTATGAAGATCCCGAAGCGGCATTTCTAGCCACCCAAAAAGCATTGTCACTTTTGTCCAATCATTTGCAAGTGGGCTATGAAAGCATCGGCTATATAAATGAATATGAAAACACAAAAAACATAATTTTTAAATAATTTTTAAATAATTTTAATACAAATACTATGAAAACAACAATAAAAAATACCAGTTTGCTAATTATAGTACTAATGTTCTCAAGCACTTTTTTTGGTCAAGCTGTTTTTGACAAATTTGATGGGCAAGAAGATGTTACATCAGTAATTGTCAACAAGAAAATGTTTCAAATGATGGGAAATGTGAAGTTGGACACAAAAGAAAAAGACACGCAAGCCTATATTAATTTGGTAAAAAAATTAGATAATTTGAAAGTTTTCACGACCTCTAGTAGCCGAACTACAATAGACATGAAAGCGGCTGCCGATAAATATATAAAAACGGCTGGACTAGAGGAGTTAATGCGTGTGAATAATGCTGGAAAAAACATAAAAATCCTCGTGAAATCTGGTTCTACCGAAAGTCAAATTAAAGAACTTTTGATGTTTATTGAAGGTTCAGGCAAAGGAAATGACACGGTATTAATGTTTTTGACAGGAAATTTTGATTTAAATGAAATTTCTGTACTGACAGATAAAATGCGAATTCCAGGAGGTGATGAATTAAAGAATGCAACTAAAAACAAAAAATAAGATGAAAAATTATTTTATCATTTTTACTTTTTTGAGTTTCATTTTAATTGGTTGTAATAATGAACCTACCTTGCAGAAATATTTTGTCGAAAATTCAGAAGATACTAATTTCATCACTTTTGATATTGCCCCAAGTATTCTAAAAATTGACAAATCAAAATTAACTGCCGAACAAAATAAGGCTATGAATTCTTTTGAAAAAATGAATATTATAGCTTTCAAATTAAATGATTCAAACAAAGCCCAATTTGATATAGAACAAAAAAAGATTACGACCATTTTGAAAGATCCGCAATATCAGCAACTAATGAAATTTAGTAAAGGAAAAGAGGGTGCTTCAGTTAGTTTTGTTGGGGACGAAGAAAATGTTGATGAATTTGTCTTTTATGCAAATAAAAAAGAAAATGGTTTTGCAGTGATTAGAGTTTTAGGAAACGATATGAATGCTACTAATATTGTGTCTTTAATGTCAGTTTTGCAAAAATCGAATATCAATATTGATCAGTTGAAACCGTTGCAAGAACTGTTTCAAAATAAATAATTTAGGGTTGCTTATAAATAAAAAAGCGTTCCGATTGGAACGCTTTTTTATTTATTTTTTATAGTATTTAAAAGGAACTAATAGCATTCCAAAACATTCTCCATCTTCTTTGCCAGTGTGTTTGTGATGCATCTTGTGTGCTCTTCTAACGGCTCTAGAATAGACATTATTTGCATTTCTAAACCATTTAAATCGCTGATGAATAAAAATATCGTGCACCATAAAATAGGCTAATCCATAGGCGAAAATCCCTAGTCCAATTGCAAGTCCAATAGACAAGATTTCGTTTTGCCAAAGCATAAAAAATCCAATACTTACCACAGCATAAAAGATAAAAAAAGCATCATTTCTTTCAAACCATGAATCGTGATCTTTTTTGTGATGGTCAGCATGTAAATTCCATAAAAAGCCGTGCATAATATATTTATGACTAAACCAAGCCATAAATTCCATGATGAAAAAGGTAATAAAAAAAACTAAAATTTGTAACCACATATTTAATTAGGATTTAAATGATATTTAATTTATAGGTGAAATAACATTTTGCAAAAAGGCCATATTTTTCATAATTTGGTACTCTAATGCGGGTATTTTTAATTTCACTTGATGGTGTTTTCTTTAATTTTGAAAGCAATTTTTTATAGTAAACAAAAGCAGTATATACGCCAAATTTTGCTTCAATTGGCAAGTTGATTAACCCACTATATCCAACTTCAAAATCGTCTTCTATTTCTTTTATGATTTTTAATTTTGATTCTTCATCGAGTTTACTCAAATCAGTATTTGGAAAATAAGTTCGGTTTAATTCTTCGAAATCAGCCTTTAAATCTCTCAAAAAATTTACTTTTTGGAAAGCCGAACCCAATCTCATTGCGGCTTCTTTGAGATTTTCATATTTTGAATCATCTCCGTTCACAAATACCTTTAGACACATTAAGCCCACCACATCAGCCGAGCCATAGATATATTCTTTGTATTCATCTTGAGTTTTATATTCTGTTTTTGTAAGATCTAATTTCATACTTTTCATAAAAGCGTCTATCAAATCTTTTGGAATATTATAGCGTGAAACTGTATGTTGAAATGAGTTTAAAATTGGATTAAGGCTAATTTTATTTACTAGAGATAATTCCAAATCTAATTCAAATAATCGAAATAATTCTTCTTTATTATAACCATGAAAGCTATCCACAATTTCATCTGCAAAACGAACAAATCCGTAGATATTATAAATATCTTGTCGAATATTGGGTGCCAACATCTTTACAGCAGACGAAAACGAGGTGCTGTATGATTTGGTTACATTTTGACTACAATCAAACGATATTTTATCAAAAATTGATTTCATATATAGTTTAAAGGTTTTTATTAATTAATTCGGATACTAATTTTCCTGATATTAATGCTGGAGGAACTCCAGGACCAGGAACAGTTAGCTGCCCGCTAAAATACAAATTCGCTACTTTTTTACTCTTTAATTTAGGTCTTAAAAAAGCAGTTTGCAGTAGCGTATTTGCCATTCCATAAGCGTTTCCTTTATATGAATTATAATCTTCAACAAAATCATTTTTGCAAAAAGATTTTTTAAAAATAATATTTTTTTTGATACTTTGTTGCGTTATACCCTCAAATCGGGTAATTATTTTTTCAAAATATTCTTCTCTCAATTCTTCAGTGTCTTCAATTCCAGGTGCTAACGGAATTAAAAAGAATCCAGTTTCCATTCCTTCAGGTGCTGCGGTTTTGTCAGTTATTGAAGGAAAGTTAGCATAAAACAAAGGATTTTTTGGCCAATTTGGTTTGTCATAAATGTCTTTTGCATGTTGTTGAAAATCAACATCAAAAAACAAGGCATGGTGCGAAATGTTTTCAATTTTTTTATCAAAACCTACATAAAACAACAAGGAACTTGGAGCAAAAACACGACTATTCCAATATTTTTCAGAATATACTCGATGTTTTTTGTCCAACAAAGTTTCCGTATGATGGTAATCGGCACCGCTAACAATAATATCAGCATAGACAATTTCTCCGTCCACAATCAGTGCTACGGCTTTGTTGTTTTCGACAACTATTTTTTCAATATTTGATTTTGTTTTAAAAGAAACCCCTAGAGATTCGGCCAAATCTACCATAGCTTTAACCACATCATACATTCCTGTTTTTGGGTGCCATGTGCCTAATCCAAAGTCGGCATAATTCATAAAACTATAAAAAGAAGGCGTGTCAGAAGGTTTTGCACCAAGAAATAAAACGGGAAATTCTAATATTTGAATAAGCCTTTCGTTTTTAAATTTTGATCGAACATCTTTACTTATATTACTAAAAAACTGACCTATTTTTTTTGCAGTTTCAACAGTAATTAATTCCAAAGGAGAAACGCCAGGCCGATATACCAGATCTTTTATTGCTATATCATAATTACTTTTGGCCTCATTCATAAATTGTTCCAAGACCAACCCACTTCCTTTTTCTATCGATTCAAATGTTTCTTTAATTTCTTGTAAGTTATCAGAAATTGCAATAAAATCATCGATACCATAATAGACACGGTAGGCGGGAGCGAGTTTTATTAGTTCATAGTAGTCCGATGGTTTTTTATCAAAATCACCAAAAAATCGTTCAAAAACATCGGGCATCCAATACCAACTTGGGCCCATATCAAAAGTAAATCCCTCTTTTTTGAATTGACGAGCCCTACCGCCGAGGGAATCATTTTTTTCCAAAACAGTCACTTTGTGGCCAGCTTTTGCTAGATAACAAGCTGCTGATAATGAAGAAAATCCTGAACCAATAATTTTTATATCTTTTTTCATAGGGATATTAATGCGAAGCACTAATTATAAATGTTCAACTAATTCGCTAATTGATTTGAAAATACTCATCTTTTGAGTAATCTTTTTTTGTTCAATAAATTCAACCATTTTACCCAATAACCAAACTTCGGTTGTATCATCATTCAAAATAATGGTATTCATTTTTTGGATATAGTCATTTATTTGTTCTTTGTTAGGTTCTACCGTCAAATAAGAGACAAACACAATATTGTCGAAGTTGCTTTTTATGTTAATTAAACTTTCCAACGGAACGCTTTCACCCAAAAAAACAGTTTTATAACCATGAAATAATATTTCATAATTCAGATACATCAAGCCCAACTCATGAATTTCATTCGAGGGAAGATACAATACAAAAACTTTTTCATTGTTTGTTGGATTCAGAATTTGTATTTTTTCTGTGTTTATTAATAACTTTTGTTTGATTAAATAGGTTATAAAATGTTCCTGTGCGGGAGAAATAGTATCCGTTTGCCAGAGCAACCCAATTTCGTTCATTAAAGGAATAAAGATATCATAGAAAACTTCCCGAAAAGTTTTTTCCGACAATAAATCATTATAGGTAGTATAGAAAAGTGTTTGGTCATAATTTATCATGGCAATTTTGAAGGCCGAAATTGCGTGATTTTTAACACTTTTTCCAGTTATAATTTCCCGAACCATTTCTGGAATTTTATCTTCCGAAAACTTTGAGATTCTGGATATTTTATAGCCGTGATTATGAAGTAATGTAATATTTAATAATTTTTGCAAAGTTGCCAAATCATAATAGCGAATATTTGTTTCGGTTCGCATTGGGACAAGCACATTGTATCTCTTTTCCCATATTCTGATGGTATGTGCTTTGATTCCCGAAATATTTTCGAGGTCTTTTATGCTAAAAATAGTCTTTACATTGTTCATCTAATATATAAAATAGTTAAACAAAAGTAGTAATTATATTTGGATATAAATTATTTTTAGAGAATATTACTATCAAAAATGGTTTTTTGGGTATTTGTGAATGTGTAAAATTTTAAAGTAGAAGTATTTTAAATAAGAAATCCAAAAAAGCAATTCAGTTTTATTGAATCTTTTTTGGATTTCTATTAATTGTGACCACGGTGGGATTTGAACCCACACGCCCTTGCGAGCACCAGCCCCTCAAGCTGGCAAGTCTACCGTTTCTCCACGTGGCCTAAAAATAAAAAAGTCAAGCTTTGTGCTCGACTTTTTGTGACCCGACTGGGGCTCGAACCCAGGACCCCATCATTAAAAGTGATGTGCTCTACCGACTGAGCTATCGAGTCGTTTGTTCAAGAAAAAATGATAAAAATTGTGACCCGACTGGGGCTCGAACCCAGGACCCCATCATTAAAAGTGATGTGCTCTACCGACTGAGCTATCGAGTCATTTTTCCTTTCTTGAACGCGGGTGCAAATATAAGACCTTATTATTTATTTTTCAAAGCAATTTTCTTATAAATTTGCCTTTTTTTAGCATTCATACTTAATACCCTTATTTATAACGTCTTAATGGCTATACTAAAAGTTTTTTTAATAGGATATATGGGTTCTGGGAAGTCAACAATTGCAAAAGCATTGAGTGAAATAACCAGAATTCCTGCTTTTGACCTCGATCAAGCAATAGAAAATCGGGCTGGAAAATCAATTTCAGAGATTTTTAATGAAAAAGGTGAGCTTCAATTTCGGTTGTTAGAACATACCGTTTTGAAGGAAATGATTGACAAACCTGAAGCTATGATTTTGAGTTGGGGTGGAGGAACGCCTTGTTATGCAAATAATCACGAATTTCTTTCGGCCGAAAATACAAAATCAATCTATTTGTCAGCTTCGATTTCTACGTTATTTGATAGGCTGAAAAACCAAAAAGAATTTAGACCATTACTTGCAAATAAAACAGAAGATGAGTTGAAAGAGTATATTGCGAAGAACTTATTTGACCGAAGTTATTTTTATAACCAAGCCAATTTTAAAATAAATTGTGACAATAAATCTATTCAGGAAATTGTTGAAGAAATTCTAAAGATTTTAACTTAAATAAGCATAGTCTTCGTTTTCTTTGAAAACAACTTGAACGTGTTCTAATAAAGATGTAGAAAGTGAAAGTCCTTTAAAATCAGCTTTTACAGGATATTTTTTGTGGTTTCTATCTACCAAAACTGCTGTTTTTAATTTTTTTAATGGCACTTCTAAGAAATGCTTAACGCCATAAATAAGCGTTGTTCCCGAACTCAGAACATCGTCAACCAGAACAACACCTTTGTTATTATAGACTTCTTTTGATAGGGAAGTTGTGATTGGCGTGTTTGGGTTTTGTTTATTGATAAAAACTTCACATAGCGTCACTTTTATTGGAGAAATTCGCTCCAATTCGGTGGCTAGTTTTTTAGCAAAAATAAAACCATTTGAAGCAATTCCAGCCAACACAATTTCTTGCTCGTCAACAAATGTCTCATAAATTTGAAACGCTATTCTTCTAATTTTATGCTCAATTTCTTGATGGTTGAGAATGATATTTTGACTCATGGTTTTTGTTTTTTCAAAGATAAAAAGAGTTTTTCTATTTTATCGATTTTTGTATAAAATATTAATATTTCTGTTTATTCCTGCTCGTTTTCTGGAATATCATTTCCAAATTGATCGAGGTCGCGTCTATCTTTTTTTGTAGGCCGTCCTTCTCCATTTTTTCTATAATGTTCTTTAGAGAGTTTTAATAATTCTAAATGCTGAAAAGCTTCAGCAGGGGTTTCGTCTTTGCGATATATATCGACAAGTTTCGCACCAACGCGGTTCGGCGGAATATCCAAGACGATGATAATTTGAGTTATTTGGTCTTTTCTAAACGTGATTTTGTCAGTAGGAAAGACCTCCTTTGATGGTTTAGCAATATTTCCGTTAACGGTGATGTGATTTTTTTTGCATGCTTCTGTCACCATATTTCGGGTTTTATAATAGCGAACGCACCACAAATATTTATCGATTCTCATTATTTTCTAAAATCAAAGTTAAATTCTTTACAAAAATAAATCAATATTGTATCTTCGCACCTAAATTTATAGGAATAATGACTAAATTGTTTAAAATACTTTCTTTTCTGACACTCATAGTCGTTTTTGCATCGTGTACAACCGATAATAAAACAGCTACAATAATTCCACCAAGAGAATATCCTGTTCAATATCTTGCCGATTTAGATTCGATTGATAAATATATCGATACTCATTATATGACTGTTGATTCTGATTATAATGTGACTTTTACAAAAATTCCAGTCGGTGGCACACAGCCCTCTATAAGACTTCAAACAAGCTATCCATTATTGAATATTTCGGTTAACAATGAGGATCACAACGTTGATTATAAAGTATATTACATAAAACTTAGAGAAGGAAGTGGCGATAATCCTAGTGGTGTTGATTCTGTATATGTTTCTTATAAAGGAAATCTAATTAATGACAGTCAGTTTGATTATGCACCAAATCCAGTTTGGTTTCCTCTTCAAACGGTTGTTCCGGGTTGGGCCGAAATTATTCCGCTTTTCAAAACAGGGACTTATGATGCTACCGTTAATGAAAACCCAGTTGCTTTTGATAATTATGGTGCGGGAATACTATTTTTGCCTTCGGGTTTAGGATATTATAACGCGGTTCCATCTTCGGTAATTACTCCCTATTCTCCATTAATCTTTTCTTTCAAGTTAAGAAAATTGCGTTACCGTGATCATGACCGAGATGGAATTTTGTCCAAAGATGAGGTCGATCCAGCAGTTATTGGCCAAAAACCAATAGATTATGATAGTGATGGCGATGGATTTGCAAATATGTATGATGTTGATGACGATGACGATCATTTTCTAACCCGAAACGAACGAAAAAGACCTTATATTCTTGAAAATGGAGTTTTAAAAAGCAATGGCTATTATCCGTATAATGGTGCTGCAGTTGATGATCCTTTAACTCCAAATATTGACGAAAGACAAGGAATGCCTAGAAAATTTTCGGGACCAATAGACGCGGTTACACAACTACCAACTCCATTACCTTCTGATTTTACAGATCCTACAAGAATGAGAAGACATTTGGATAAAACAAGTTATCCTCCTTTTCAATAAAAATAGAGAACAAAAAATCCCATTCGTCAGAATGGGATTTTTTTTATTCATCAAAATTGAACTACTTTCTTTTTATTGCTTTTTCGGCAGCAGCTTCAATAGCTTGATTATTTAATTTATATTTTTCCATTAATTGAGCTGGAGTTCCGCTTTCGCCAAAAGTATCTTGAACTGCAACAAACTCTTGTGGCAAAGGATTATTTAGAGCTAAAACTCTAGAAATACTCTCGCCAAGACCACCAAGAATATTGTGCTCTTCGGCTGTAACAACACAACCTGTTTTGGCCACCGATTTCAAAATTGCGGCTTCATCTAGTGGTTTGATGGTGTGAATATTGATAACTTCAGCCGAAATACCTTTGGCTTCAAGAGCTTCGGCAGCTAATAATGCTTCCCAAACCAAATGGCCTGTTGCAACAATAGTCACATCGGTTCCTTCATTTAATATAATTGCTTTTCCGATTATGAATGGCTCGTCTGCGGGCATGAAATTTGGCACAACAGGACGGCCAAAACGTAAATATACTGGGCCTTGAAAATTGGCAATTGCTATTGTTGCAGCTTTTGTTTGGTTGTAGTCGCAGGTATTAATTACGGTCATTCCAGGCAACATTTTCATTAATCCAATATCTTCTAATATCTGGTGAGTAGCTCCATCTTCGCCTAGAGTTAGCCCCGCATGAGAGGCACAAATTTTCACATTTTTTTCAGAATATGCTACCGATTGTCGAATTTGGTCATATACACGTCCAGTCGAAAAATTGGCAAATGTCCCAGTAAAAGGTATTTTTCCGCCAATGGTAAGTCCTGCTGCAATTCCAATCATATTTGCTTCGGCAATTCCGATTTGGAAAAAGCGTTCTGGATGATTTTTCTTGAAATCATCAAATTTTAAAGAGCCAATTAAATCGGCACAAAGTGCGACAACATTTTCATTAGCTTGACCTAATTCTGTCATTCCAGCTCCAAAGCCTGAGCGTGTATCTTTACTTCCTGTATTGGTGTATTTTTTCATAACTAATAATCTCCTAATGTTACTGGGTTTTGATTTAAGGCTGTTTCTAATTGTGCGTCATTTGGTGCTTTGCCGTGCCACGCATGACTATACATCATATAATCTACACCATTTCCCATCTCGGTATGCAATAATACGCACACTGGTTTTCCTTTTCCTGTTCTTGATTTTGCATCGGCCATTCCAGAAATAATGGCTTCTATAGCATTTCCTTCTTTAATTTCTAGAACTTCCCAATCGAAAGCTTCAAATTTTGCTCGGAGGCTTCCCATCGGTAAAACTTCGTCCGTAGCACCATCAATTTGCTTCCCGTTTACGTCTATTGTTGCAATCAAATTATCAACTTTATAGGCTGATGCATACATAATTGCTTCCCAGTTTTGACCCTCTTGCAATTCGCCATCACCGTGAAGCGTATAGACTAAGTTCGTGTCGGAGTTCAATTTTTTTGCTAATGCTGCTCCGATTCCTACTGACAATCCTTGCCCTAACGAGCCTGATGCCATTCGTACTCCAGGCAAGTGGTCATGTGTGGTTGGGTGTCCTTGTAGTCTGGAATTTATTAATCGAAAAGTGGCTAATTCAGCTACTGGAAAGTAACCGCTTCGTGCCAAAACGCTGTAGAAAACAGGCGAAATGTGACCGTTCGACAGAAAGAATAAATCTTCGCCTACTCCGTCCATGTCGAAACCAGGTTTCCGATTCAAAATGGATTGATATAATGCCACCAAATATTCGGTACAGCCAAGAGAACCTCCTGGGTGGCCTGAATTTACGGCGTGAACCATGCGAAGAATGTCTCTTCTTACTTGAATTGTAAAATCGTTTAGTTGTTGTGTGTTGGGTTTCATCTATTGAAGTACTTAGTTTTATTGGCACAAATATAATGAGATATTTATTGTTTTATGCCAAAAAAATCATCCTAGATCGATAAAGTTGTCAAGAAATGTTAGTAACTGTTTTAGGGTTAGATTTTAGATTTTTTTCTGTGTAATTTTTATCCCTTTTATTTTTTATTTCTGCAAAATAAAATCTGTTATTTCCGATATTAATTCGGGTGCAAGAGGCAAGTTTGATTTATTATAGGTTGCCATATTTGCTTGACGATCTCCTTCGATAATTATGCAAACATGGTTCATGTTTTCTATAATGACCAGTTTTGCGTTTTTGTTTGCTGCCGAAAGTTTTTTAGCTTCATCAACACTTACTTGAATATCGTTTGTTCCCTGAAGGATTAGAACAGGTATTTTTAGTTTCTGAATTTCGAGTTGTGGGTCACATTTATACCAAGAGATTAAATAAGGTTGCACGCTTTTTCTAAAAAGAGAATTAAAATTAGGATCTACTTTATCTACTAATTTTCCACTTGATAAGCTATCAATTATTGGAAATGCAATTTCTTGAATTTCTTTTGGTTGGGATTTAAATTGCGTTTTTAAAACTTTGTCAGCTGATTGTCCTGGACCTGCAATGGAAATGTATTTGTTGGCATTTTTTGCTGCAATCATTCCAATTGTTGAACCTTCGCTATGTCCAATAATTGTAGTTGATGAAAAGCGTTTGTCTTTTTTTAGTAGTGCTGTCCATTCTTTTGCATCATCGATATAGTTTTCAAAACGGAGGTCTGCTTCGGATAATCCTGCTTCTATACTGGCAGCAATTCCTCGTTTGTCATAACGAACGGAGGCTATATTTTTTTGTGCTAGTTGGTGAGCAAGTTTTTTGTAAGCATCAGATTTCATCATAGAGTTATTGCAATTTCTATCTGTTGGGCCCGAACCTGCAATTATTAATGCTACGGGAATAGTTGAAAACGTTTTTGGAGTTGTGAGTGTTCCGAAGATTTTTCCAGTTTTGGTTTCTAGTACTATTTCGGTTTCGATAAAGTTTTGATCTATGCTTGATGGCGTTTCTGACACGACTTCATTTTTAGGTTTGGCAAATGATAAATTCATAGGAAGTACCATTCCTGATTGTTTGAAATTTCCTATAATAATGTTGTTTTTATCCAGAGTTCCTTCATATTCTATTCCAGCATTTGTTATGGAGATTTTCAAAACTGAATTTTCAAAAGCTGTGTTAGTGACAGGGATTCCAGTTGCTCCCTGGTCGGGGCTATCCATTGTTGATTGATAACCATTTGGGGTTTTGTTGATGTTAAATACTAGATGTAATTGTGTCCCTTGAACTTCTAATATTCCGTTCCATTGTCCTGAAATGTCTTGCGAAAACGAGAAAGTTGAAATTGTTAAAAGCAGGAATAGGACTATTTTTTTCATAATAATTTTGAATTGGGGTCTGTTTTTTAGACGATGCTAATTTAGTTAATTAATATAGATTTAATTTGTTTTGGCAATAAATAAATGTTGTTTAATTGTGGTTTGCGTGAGTGATGGCAGCGGAAATCCTTTTATGTAACGCAGTGGAATAAAAGATTGAAGCGAACAGCACGACCGAGTGATACTAGAATGGGTTTCGTTTTCTGACTATTTCTGAACGAGGGCACGCCCAAAATAAAATCATAAATTAGCTTTAATTTTTTGGACTATATATTAGACTAAATTTCAAATTAGCCTATATTTGCGACTGAAAAATGTATTTATGAAGTTTGAATTATTAGCAACTGACGCTCAATCGAAGGCAAGAGCGGGGACTATCACTACTGATCACGGAACTATTGAAACTCCAATATTTATGCCTGTTGGGACGGTTGCGTCTGTAAAAGGGGTGCATCAGCGGGAGCTAAAAGATGAAATTAATCCTGATATTATTCTTGGAAATACGTATCATTTATATCTTCGACCGCAAACAGAAATTCTTGAGAAAGCGGGAGGATTGCACAAATTCATGAATTGGGACAGGAATATATTGACGGATTCTGGTGGATATCAAGTTTATTCGTTGTCGGCCAATAGAAAAATCAAAGAGGAAGGGGTAAAATTCAAATCGCATATAGATGGTTCGTATCATTTCTTTACGCCCGAAAATGTGATGGAAATTCAGCGTACAATTGGTGCCGATATTATCATGGCTTTTGATGAATGCACGCCCTATCCGTGTGATTATCGGTATGCTCAACGGTCGATGCACATGACGCATCGCTGGTTGGATCGGTGTATAAATCATTTGGATAAAGTGCCTTTTAAATATGGATATGAGCAAACTTTTTTTCCGATAATTCAAGGAAGTACTTATAAGGATTTACGTCAACAATCGGCCGAATATATAGCAAATGCTGGAGCTCAAGGAAATGCAATAGGTGGATTATCCGTTGGAGAACCCGCTGAAGAAATGTATGCAATGACCGAAATTGTAACGGCAATTTTGCCAGAAGACAAGCCCCGATATTTGATGGGAGTGGGAACGCCAATTAATATTTTGGAGAATATTGCGTTAGGAATTGATATGTTTGATTGTGTGATGCCCACAAGAAATGCTCGAAACGGAATGTTGTTTACTGCAAATGGGACTATAAATATTAAAAATAAAAAGTGGGAAGATGATTTTTCGCCTGTTGATGAAATGGGATATACGTTTGTGGACACCGAATATACGAAGGCCTATTTGCGACATTTGTTTGCTGCCAATGAGTATTTGGGCAAACAAATTGCCACGATTCACAATCTTGGATTTTATATGTGGTTGGTTCGTGAAGCTAGAAAGCATATATTAGCAGGAGATTTCAGGACTTGGAAAGAAATGATGGTAAAGAATATGAGTCAAAGATTATAAATTTTTATGAAAATAATTGACAAATACATTCTAAAACGATATTTGACCACCTTTTCGGTGATGTTATTGTTGTTTGTACCGATTGGTATTGTGATTGATGTATCGGAGAAGGTCAATAAAATGATAGAAAACAAGGTTCCGTTTTCCAAAATTGCTGCCTATTATCTGGACTTCACAATATATTTTGCCAATTTACTTTTTCCAATTTTCTTATTTTTATCGGTGATTTGGTTCACTTCAAAACTGGCAAATAACACCGAAGTAATTGCGGTTTTAAGCTCTGGAATTTCGTTTACACGTTTTTTACGACCTTTTATTATTGGTGCAACTATTGTATCGTTTGTATCTTTATTTGCTGGTTTTTTCTTAGTGCCAAAAGCTAGCGAAGGGTTTTGGAATTTTAGATATAATTACCTAATAGGAAATGGGAGAGAGGTCGTCAGAGACGATTCTGATGTGTTTAGACAAATTAGCCCAGACGAATATATTTATGTTTCCAATTTTAATATAAATTCTAATATGGCTTTTAACTTTACTTATGAAAAGTTTTTAGATCATAAATTAGATTATAAAATTACCGCCAATCGAATTCGATGGAATCCAAAAGACAGTACTTATATTCTTTACGGATATTCGAAACGCAAAGTGGGAGAACTCAGTGATGTTATTGAAAACAGAGACAAAGTTGTTCGAAAATTCCCTTTTGATTTGGAAGACTTAACACCAACGATATATGTGGCTGAAACACTTTCTTTTGGAGAAATAAATAAATTTATAGAAAAAGAAACCAAACGTGGCAATTCTAATATCAATGTATATTTAGTGGTTTTGTATAAAAAATATAGCATACCAGTTTCGGCATTTATCCTAACAATAATAGCCGTGGCGGTATCCTCAATGAAACGCCGTGGCGGAATGGGAGTCAATCTTGCTATCGGAATATTCCTAGCCTTTTCGTTTGTTTTCTTTGATAAAATCTTTGGAGTTCTAGCCGAAAAATCTGCAATTTCACCACTTATAGCGGTTTGGATACCGAATTTTGTATTTGGAATATTGGCAATTATCTTACTTCGAAATGCTAAACGATAACCTCAAAAGCTACCTTCATTTACATTTTATTGTATTTGTTTGGGGATTTACTGCCGTATTAGGAGCCTTAATTTCACTGGACGCGTTGCCATTAGTATGGTTCAGAATGCTTCTGGCCGTGGGATTTATTTTGATTTATATCGGAATAAAGAAAATCCCGATGAAGGTGCCTCCAAAAACGCTAATTCTATTTCTCCTAGCAGGATTAATCATCGCTTTGCATTGGTTTACGTTTTTTAAAGCTATTAAAGTTTCTAATATATCAGTCACATTAGCCTGCCTTTCAACGGGTGCTTTTTTCGCCTCTTTAATGGAGCCTTTTGCTTATGGACGAAAAATAATTTGGTATGAAGTTCTTTTTGGACTTATTGTTATTGCGGGATTATATATCATTTTCAAAGTGGAAGGCCGCTATGTTTACGGAATACTTCTAGCGCTTTCTTCCGCATTTTTGTCGGCATTATTTTCTATTATAAACGGCAAATTTGCCAAAGAATACAATCCAGCTATTATCTCTTTTTATGAATTGCTTGGTGGCGTGTTATTCTTTTCGGTGTTCTTATTATTTTCTAATAGTTTTGATGCAAACTTTTTTAAAATCTCAAGTTCTGATTGGTTTTATTTAATTATTTTAAGTACGTTTTGCACAGCCTACGCCTTTATTGCATCAGTTCAAGTCATGAAATTCTTGACGCCCTATACGGTAATGTTGACAATAAATTTAGAACCTATTTACGGGATTATACTGGCCGTTATTGTCTTTGAAGATAAAGAAAAAATGAGTTCCGATTTCTATATTGGCGCCCTGATCATTCTATCAACAGTAATTATCAATGGGGTTGTAAAATATTATAAGAAGAAAAAATAATATCTACATTAAAAATAAAGGATACTAGGAATCCTATCAATTTTGTTCCTTTGAAACGTTGCAACATATTACATTATAAACTATCTTTGCCCCTCGAACAAAAACTAAAAAGGTACACATAATATGGAATATTTAGATTTTGAACTTCCAATAAAAGAATTAGAAGACCAATTAGACAAATGTCAGGTAATCGGTCAGGAATCGAATGTAGATGTCACAAACACCTGCAAACAAATCGAAAAAAGACTGGAAGAAACTAAGCAACACATCTATAAAAACCTTACGGCTTGGCAGCGTGTCCAACTTTCAAGACACCCAAACCGCCCTTATACTCTTGACCATATTCATGCCCTTTGTGGAGATTCATTTCTTGAATTATTTGGAGATAGAAACTTCAAAGATGACAAAGCAATGATTGGTGGATTAGGAAAAATAGGAGGTCAATCGTTTATGATTGTTGGTCAACAAAAAGGCTTTAACACAAAAACACGTCAATATAGAAACTTCGGAATGGCAAATCCTGAAGGATATAGAAAAGCCTTACGACTGATGAAAATGGCCGAAAAATTTGGTATTCCAGTCGTAACTTTAATCGATACCCCAGGTGCATATCCTGGACTTGAAGCCGAAGAACGCGGTCAAGGAGAAGCAATTGCCAGAAATATTATCGAAATGATTCGATTGAAAGTGCCTATTATTTCTATAATCGTTGGCGAAGGTGCCTCTGGTGGAGCATTAGGAATTGGGGTTGGAGACCGAGTATATATGTTGGAAAACACGTGGTATTCTGTTATTTCACCTGAATCTTGTTCTTCTATATTGTGGAAAAGCTGGGAATATAAAGAACAAGCGGCAGATGCCCTAAAGCTAACATCAGCCGATATGAAAAAACAAAAATTAGTTGATGATATTATTCCAGAACCGCTAGGAGGAGCCCATTATGATAGAGAAACTACTTTTAAAACCGTAGAAAAATACATACTAAAAGGATATAACGAATTGAAAGACTTATCAACAACCGAGTTAGTTGCCCAAAGAATGGACAAATACAGCAAGATGGGTGAGTTTAAAGAGTAAATTCTACTAAATAAGCAAAAATCCGAAACCCACTCGTTTCGGATTTTTTTTTGCTTATTAACAAAAAACACGCACTTATAAACATTTCTTTGTTATAACTCATTAATTATCTTTTTTATTTTTTTGTTACTTTCGCTTTATGGAAAATCTTACCAATAAATCAGCATACAAAATAGACAAATCGTCCTTAATCAATCTCGAAAAAGGCAAACTTCCTCCACAAGTACTTGAACTAGAGGAAGCGGTACTTGGTGCGATGATGATTGATAAAAAAGGAGTAGATGAAGTCATCGATTTATTGCAACCTGATGCTTTTTATAAAGAAGCACACAAACACATTTTTGAAGCCATTTCCCAGCTATTTACAGATTCCCAGCCAATAGATTTATTGACGGTTTCGGCACAGCTAAAAAAGAATGCCAAACTTGAAATGGCGGGTGGCGATTTCTATCTAATTCAACTAACACAAAAAATATCTTCCTCGGCACATATCGAATTTCACTCCAGAATAATTTTGCAAAAATATATTCAGAGAAGTTTGATCAGAATTTCTTCCGAGATTATCGAAGAATCCTATGACGAAACGACCGATGTTTTTGATTTGCTAGACAAAGCCGAATCAAAATTATATGAAGTAACGCAAGGAAACATAAAAAGAAGTTCAGAAACAGCACAAAGCCTAGTTATTCAGGCCAAAAAAAGGATTGAAGAAATTGCTGGAAAAGAAGGATTAAGCGGAATTGCAACTGGTTTTGAAAGATTAGATAAAATAACTTCTGGTTGGCAACCAAGTGATTTAATTATCATTGCAGCCCGACCAGGTATGGGAAAAACAGCATTTGTTCTCTCAATGGCTCGAAATATTGCCATCGATTTTGGACACCCCGTTGCCTTATTTTCACTAGAAATGTCTTCGGTTCAGCTAATAACGAGATTGATTTCTTCGGAAACAGGATTGTCTTCCGAGAAACTTCGAACGGGTAAACTAGAAAAACACGAGTGGGAACAACTCAGTATTAAAGTAAAAAACCTCGAAAAAGCACCCCTATTTATTGATGATTCCCCTTCGCTATCAATTTTTGATTTACGAGCAAAATCAAGACGTTTGGCCTCACAACACGGAATAAAATTGATTATTGTAGATTATTTACAATTAATGACTGCTGGAGGAAGCAACGGAAAAGGCGGAGGAAACAGAGAACAAGAAATTTCAACTATTTCTCGAAATTTAAAAGCATTAGCCAAAGAACTTGGTGTTCCAGTGATTGCATTATCTCAATTATCTCGTGCTGTTGAAACGCGTGGTTCTAGCAAGCGACCTTTGCTTTCTGACCTTCGGGAATCGGGCGCGATTGAGCAAGATGCCGATATTGTTTCCTTTATTTATAGACCAGAATACTACAAAATTGATGAGTGGGACGATGACGAACATTCGCCTACAGAAGGGCAAGCCGAATTTATAATTGCCAAACACAGAAATGGTAGTTTGGAAAGTATCCGTCTAAAATTTATAGGAAATTTAGGAAAATTCGAGAATCTTGAAGATTATAGTGGCGGTTTTGGTGATTTGCCTTCCAAAATGAATCATGACGATAATCCGTTTCAAACCAAGAATCTACCGTCAGCAAACGAAGCTTTTGGAAGCAATTTGAATTCCTTTGAAGAGGATAGCGAAGTGCCATTTTAATTGATTTGCTTCAAAAATTCTATTACCTTTGAAATAAAAATTCATAATGCCTTATAGAAATATAGTAATACTCCTTTTTATACTCCTTTTTAGTACCGCAAAAGCCTCTTTTGTGTTGCTACCAATGGACGAAAACACCCAAAAAAATCACCTCAAAGCCTACGGAATTACCTACTGGTGCTTAAGCAAAAATTATAAAGCAAGTTGGTTATTAAACTACCGTGGCGGCTCTTTTCTACTTCCAGATGCACCCGAAATCCGAAAAGAATGTCAAATTCGAGGCGTTAGTTTTGAAGTGCTTTCCGATAGCGAAGAAGCCGCAATTTTATTAGAAATTGCTAGTCCATCGCAAAACATGGAAACCGTTATTCTTGAAAAAGCCCCCAAAATTGCAGTCTATACACCAAAAGGGAAACAGCCTTGGGACGATGCGGTAACACTCGTCTTGACCTATGCCGAAATACCATTTACTCCCGTATATGACGAAGAAGTTTTGTCTGATGGGTTGCTTCTTTATGATTGGTTGCACTTGCATCACGAAGATTTTACGGGACAATATGGCAAATTCTACGGAGCTTATAGAAATGCGCCTTGGTATATTGATCAAAAAAATGAATCTGAGCTATTAGCCCAAAAATTAGGTTATCCTAAAGTTTCTAACGAAAAATTGGCTGTTGCCAAAAAAATTAGGGATTTTGTTATCGGCGGTGGATTTATGTTTGCTATGTGTTCTGCAGCCGATAGTTTTGACATAGCTTTGTCGGCCGAGGGGGTTGATATTTGCGAATCAATGTTTGATGGCGACCCAAGCGAAGGAAGTTATCAATCCAAAATTGACTACTCAAAAACTTTTGCTTTCAAGAATTTTATTTTAGATAGAAGACCAGACCATTATGAGTTTTCAGATATCGATATGACCGAGAAACGTCTCAATGTTCCTATGGATAAAGATTATTTTACACTAATGGAATATTCGGCAAAATGGGATCCAATTCCCACAATGCTATGTCAAAATCATACCCAATTAGTAAAAGGCTTTATGGGGCAAACCACCGCTTTTGAAAGAGAATTAGTAAAATCAAATATTCTAGTTTTGGGCGAAAACCAGCTCAATAACGAAGCACGATACATTCATGGTCAAGTAGGGAAGGGCATGTTTACCTTTTTCGGTGGTCACGACCCCGAAGATTATAGGCATCAAGTAGGCGATGAACCCACCGTTTTGGATCTTCACCCTAACTCTCCTGGTTTCCGATTGATATTGAACAACGTGCTGTTTCCAGCTGCAAAGAAAAAAAAGCAAAAAACATAGTGATCGTTTCCTTTTTTTATTCCTTTAATAATCAAAAACAAGTATGACAAAAATTGTAATCATCGATAATTATGACAGTTTCACCTATAACCTTGTCCATTATTTGGAGGATTTAGGGGCTGCGGTTACGGTCTATAAAAATGATGATTTTGAACTCGATGAACTTCTTGATTTTGACAAAATTGTACTTTCTCCAGGACCAGGAATCCCAAAAGACGCAGGCCTATTAATCGATGTTGTGAAAACCTATTTCTCTTCAAAAAGTATCCTCGGAATTTGTCTTGGGCATCAAGCTATCGCCGAATTTTTTGGCGGAAAATTATTAAATTCGGCTACCGTTTCTCACGGAATTGCCACTCTTATTGATACTCAAGTAGCCGATGAAATTTTGTTTCAAGGATTAGAACCTCAATTTGAAGTGGGACGTTATCATTCATGGGTAGTCAATCCTGTTGGGTTTCCTGATGATTTAGAGATTACGTCACTCGATAAAGAAGGTACTATTATGTCTTTTCGCCACCATCACTATGATGTGAAAGGAGTTCAATTTCACCCTGAGAGTATTTTGACACCTCATGGAAAGCAAATGCTTCAAAACTGGCTGAATTCTTAAATCAAACGATAAAATCGCAACTATTTTTGGAGTTATTGATATCGCTATTTCTATTTAGAATCAAATTTTAAAGATTTTTTTAGCGTGTACTTTTCAATAAATCGTTCACAGATATAACCGGTAAAATGACGCCTTTCAAAACAGTATCTTTCCATGCATTAAAAAGCACTCCTCTTAAAGTCGAATAGGAAATGAAGTCTGGAGATTTCTAATGGTAATCTCCGCTCCCGCACGAATCATTTCGTGTGGTGTTACTGTTATTGCGAGGCACGAAGCAATCTGTTCAAAACCCACAAACTGATTGCTACGCTCGACTTCGTTGTGGGTTGGAGCGTGAAGCACGTGCTTGCGGGAGGTTAATCAATATCATGTATGAATTTTTTTCCGTATTCAGTGTTTTCATAGTTCTTATATTTAGGATTATATTTATAAATATA
>CAIJXW010000067.1 GCA_903824755.1 uncultured Bacteroidota bacterium
CGTTTGGCAAGATTGCGAATTAGGTAAAGTTTAAATTAAAAAAATTAATTATGAAAAAAATAATAATAATAATTTGTTTTTTCTTTATTGGAGAAGCAATTACAGCTCAAACTAGTATTATCGGAACCAATTTTACTTATCAACAAATAAGTGAAAATGAGTATAATTTTACATTTCATACTTTTTTTAGTTGTGGAGCAGGCTCCACATGTCCTCCATTTGTAAATTATACAGTTACAATTATTGGAGACACTTTATATGTTAAAGCCTATTATGATACCACAGGAATATGGCCTGCAATGGGATGCGGCAGAACAGATACTGTTATTTATAACAACAGTTTACCTCAAAACGTAACCTATATAAAAATGTCTACAAATGCGATTACATATAATAATACTCCACCCTATGACCCGCCAACAATGACGATTGAAGATCTTTACTTTCATATTTTTGATTTGAATTTATCAAATAATAATTTTAATACAAAAAATAAGTATAATCTATATCCCAATCCTACTCAAGGTTATATCTTTATTTCAAACGATATTGATTTTGAAAAAATTGCAGTAATCAACAATTTAGGGCAAATTATAGTACGATTAAACAAAAACAATTCAGGTAATTATGACTTTAAAGATATTCCAGACGGTCTATATAATATCGTTTTTTATGACAAAACCAATAAAAAAATTGGAGATACTAAAATTTTAAAACGTAATTAAACAACAAATAAAGTAGTTCTCCGCTCCGCAAAGTGTTCTAATTAAGACCAATGTGCTGCGCAAAGTCTCCCGACTTTGAGCTATGATATACTAAAAGCATATTAAAAATAGTGTAGATTGTATTAAAAAGAAATGAGATTGATTATATTTGATAAGGAAACGAGTTAGTTAAAGCTCAAAGTCTGGAGACTTTGCGCAGCGGAAAAGTTTAGTGATTAACCGAAGTTTAGGCTTCCTTAATCCGCCACTTCTGCAAGCTGCGAAACATTAAGTGATATTATAAAAAACAGAGCTTATGAAAAGAACGACAATCATTTTAATTTTAACATTTATGGTAAATGTTATGTTTGCACAAACCGACAATTATAAAAATGCTATTGAGAATTTTCAAACTAATTACAATACCGAAAAGTATGAAGATATTTTCAAGAGTTTTTCACCAGAAATGAAAAAAGCATTACCATTTGACAAAACAAAACAATTTCTAACAAACTTAAAAATTCAAGTTGGTAAAATAGAAAAAACCGAATTCGTGGGTTATCAAAAAGGAACTTATGCCACTTACAAAACGAATTTTGAAAAAGTAGTTTTTGCAGTAAATATTTCTCTTGATAGCCAAAATCTTATTAACGGACTTTTTATAAAATCGTACGAAGAACCAAAAAATTCAGAAAGTAATGTAACTAATACTCTAAGTAGTTATCCAAATGAAATTGCTGAAATCATTTTCAAAAAAACCAAAGACTTTCCTAATAACACAAAGCTTTCAATTGCAGTAATTCAAAACGGGGAAACAAATTACTACGGAATAATAAAAGAAAACGACACTATAAAACCGAATGAAAATAAAAATAAAATTTTTGAAATTGGTTCAATCACAAAAGTTTTTACATCAACCGTTTTTGCTTCGCTTGTTGAAGATGAAAAACTTAAATTGACAGACGAAATCAATTATTATTATTCATTTCCTATTAAAAATAACATTAAAATAAATTTTGAAAGCTTAGCTAATCACACTTCGGGTTTACCAAGATTGCCTGAAAACTTAGACTTATCGAATAAAACTAATCCATACAAGAATTATGGTAAAAAAGAAATCGAAGAGTACCTTAAAAATTTACTAAAACTTGAAAATGAACCTTCAAAAATTTATTCCTACTCAAATTTAGGTGCTGGAATTTTGGGATATACACTTGGTTTATCGCGAAAAACAAGTTTTAAAAAATTATTACAAAAGAGAGTTTTTGACAAATACAAAATGACAAATTCATATACATCATCTCAAAACTTGGATAAGAGATTGATAGAAGGTTTAGACGAAAATGGCGAAGTTGTTTCTAATTGGGATTATGATGTTCTTTTTGGTGGTGGTGGAATTTTATCTTCAGCAGAAGATTTGGTAAAATTCGTAAATGCACAATTTAATCCTAAAAACAAGGAGCTTTCTTTAACAAGAAAACCAACTTTTGACATAAATGAAGGTATGAAAATTGGCTTAGGTTGGCATATTCTTAAAACAGAGAATGGGTTTAATTGGGTTTGGCATAATGGAGGAACAGGTGGATATTCTAGCTCAATGGTATTAGATACAGAAAATAAAAATTGTGTAATCATTTTATCTAATGTTTCAGCATTTAACCCAAAAATGGAGAATATTGACAAATTATGCTTTGAGTTAATGAAAAATATTGAAAAATAAGAACATCAGCCATTTGCAAAATAGCGGCTTCAGTACTAAACTTAAAATTTGGGCTTCTAAGTTCCACACTTCTTTATCACAAAATAATAGCAGTAATATTGTATTTAAAAAAAAAGAATAAACCCAGAGCAAGTCTAGGTTTATTGGTTCATTCTAATTTATCTTGTTTTATAACAATATACTCTTATCTCGAATAGTTGGGTGCTTCTTTAGTAATCGTCACATTGTGTGGGTGACTTTCGTTGATTCCGCTTGCAGTGATACGAACAAAACGCCCTGTTTCTTGCAATGTCGGAATGTCTTTTGAACCACAATAACCCATTCCAGCTCGGAGTCCGCCGATGAATTGTTGCATACTTTCGTTCAATTCTCCTTTATAAGGCACACGACCTACGATTCCTTCGGGAACTAATTTTTTGACATCGTCTTCAACATCTTGAAAATAGCGGTCTTTTGAACCTTCTTGCATGGCCTCAACAGAACCCATTCCGCGATAGGATTTGAATTTTCGACCTTCAAATATTATAGTTTCTCCAGGAGATTCTTTTGTTCCTGCTAATAATGATCCCAACATCACACAGTCGGCACCCGCTGCAATTGCTTTTGGGATATCGCCTGTATATCGGATTCCGCCATCGGCAATCACGGGAACTCCAGTTCCTTTTATGGCGGCAGCAACTTCTAGTACGGCCGAAAACTGAGGAAAACCAACTCCTGCAACTATTCTAGTGGTGCAAATTGATCCTGGCCCTATACCTACTTTGACGCCATCAGCGCCATTTTCTACTAGAAATTTGGCGGCTTCGGGAGTGGCAATATTGCCAACAATTACGTCTATTTGAGGGAATTTTGCTTTTACTTCTTTCAACACTTCGACAACGCCTTGCGTATGTCCGTGGGCGGTATCTATAATTATTGCATCAACTCCAGCGTTTACTAGAGCTTCGGCTCTTTGAACGGCATCACCAGTAACGCCGATAGCGGCAGCTACGCGTAATCGTCCAAAAATATCTTTGTTTGCAATTGGTTTTTGGGTTAGTTTGGTGATATCTCGAAAAGTGATAAGTCCTACCAATTTATAATCGGCGTTGACTACTGGCAATTTCTCGATTTTGTTGCCTTGCAAAACTACTTCGGCTTGTTCTAATGAGGTTCCTTCGGCTACGGTAACCAGATTTTCGGAGGTCATTACTTCGATAATTGGTCTGGAATTATTTTTTTCAAAACGCAAATCGCGGTTGGTTACAATTCCTTTTAATTTTTTGTTTTCATCTACAATTGGGATTCCTCCGATGCCAAATTCTTTCATTGCATTTTTTGCGTCTGCAACTGTTGATGATAAAGGAAGTGTGACTGGGTCGATAATCATACCTGATTCGGCACGTTTCACTTTTCTTACTTTGGCGGCTTGTTGTTCGATGGTCATGTTTTTGTGCAGAACTCCTATTCCGCCTTCTTGTGCCATAGCAATTGCCATAGAGCTTTCGGTAACGGTATCCATGGCTGCAGAAACTATGGGAACATTTAGGGTAATATTTCTTGAAAATTTGGATCGAATGTTCACTTCGCGGGGAAGCACATTGGAATAATTTGGAACTAATAATACGTCATCGTATGTAAGTCCTTCGCCGATAATTTTTGTGTTGTGTGCGATCATTGCAATTTTGTAGTTGAATTGCGTGCAAATATAGGTATTTTTTTTATATTTTTCTTAATTTCTATAATCGAAATTTGAATCTGATGCCCTAGCCCTGATTGTAGCGGAAAGCCCGGAATGAAAAAAGGTATTTTATATGGTTGTAAAAGAGCGACCAACGGAAGCTCCTTTTATGACCAATAAAAAAACTTTTTTGAGTGAGGACTTGAAGCGGAAAGCAGGAAATAGCTCCTAATGATATTCTCTAAAGAGTTTTGTTGCTTCGTTATAGGCACTTTCAAAGCTCAGAGGACTGGTGTTTGTGTTGGCTTTATTGGCGGTGAAATAGGATAATAATTTTTCGGTGGGCATGTTGCCTGTAAGTTCATCTTTGGCCATTGGGCAACCTCCAAATCCCTGAATTGCTCCGTCAAAACGATGACAACCAGCGTGATAGGCGGCGTCTATTTTTTCAAACCATTTGTCGGGTGTGGTGTGCAAATGGGCACCAAATTCGATTTTTGGGTATTGTGGAATCAAATTTGAGAATAGATAGCTGATATTTTCTGGGGTCGAACTCCCGATTGTGTCTGAAAGGGAGAGAATTTCTACGCCCATTTTTGATAATTTTTCGGTCCATTCACTGACAATATCTAGGTTCCATGGGTCGCCATAAGGATTGCCAAAACCCATAGAAAGATAGGCTACGACTTGCTTGTTGCTCGAATTTGCTATGTCCAGAATTTCATTTAGTGTGATGATGGATTCGGCTATTGTTTTGTGTGTATTTCGCATTTGGAAATTTTCGGAAATCGAAAATGGAAATCCTAAATAGTTTATTTCGGCAAAATTTGAGGCTGTTTTTGCTCCTTGTGTATTGGCAATTATGGCTAGTAATTTGCTTGTGGTTTGTGACAAATCCAACTGCTCTAGAACAGCTGCTGTGTCTTGCATTTGCGGAATTGCTTTGGGCGAAACGAAACTTCCAAAATCGATGCTGTCAAATCCAACTCGCAATAGTGCCTGAATATACGCTACTTTTTGATCGGTGGGTATGAATGATTTTATGCCTTGCATGGCATCGCGGGGACATTCGATGATTTTGACTGTTTTGCTCAATTTGTTTGTGTTTCGATGGTCTAATTTACAACGATTTTTTGAGAATCGCCTGGTTGATTTTTTTTATTAACGCTGGCCCTTCATATATAAAACCGGTATAAAGCTGCACTAAACTTGCTCCCGCTTCCAATTTTTCGATGGCATCTTGTGCGGAATGAATCCCTCCTACTCCTACTATTGGAAATGATTTATTGCTGTTTTCTGATAAAAAACGAATGACTTCTGTAGACCTTTTTGATAATGGTTTTCCTGATAATCCGCCAGCTTCCAATTTGTTTTCTGATGCTAATCCCTCTCTTGAAATGGTGGTATTTGTGGCTATAATTCCTGCTATTTTTGTGCTATTTACAATTTCGATTATATCTAATAATTGTTCATTAGTCAAGTCGGGGGCAATTTTTAGAAGAATTGGTTTTTGAATTGGTCGAGATAAATTTTTATATTGAAGTGTTTGCAACAGTTGCGTTAGCGGTTCTTTTTCTTGCAATTCTCGCAGGTTTGGAGTGTTTGGTGAGCTTACGTTCACAACAAAATAATCAACATATTGATAGAGGGCATCAAAGCAAATTTCATAATCAGAAGTTGCTAAATCGTTGGGTGTCAACTTGTTTTTTCCAATGTTTCCTCCAATTAAAATTCCTGAATTTGATTTTAGACGCTCCACAGCTTCTTGAACACCTCCGTTATTGAACCCCATTCGGTTTATTATTGCCGAATCTTCTTTGAGTCGAAACAAACGAACTTTTGGATTTCCGTCTTGCCCTTTTGGAGTTAAAGTTCCTATTTCTATAAATCCAAAACCAAAATTGGATAATTCTTTATATAATTTGGCGTCTTTATCAAAACCTGCTGCTAAACCAACTGGGTTTTTGAATTTTAGACCAAAAACTTCTCGCTCTAAACGAGGATCATTAACTTCGTAGATGCTTCTACAAATTGCCGAAAATCCTGGTATTTTTGATAAAAAACGAATTAATGAAAACGTAAAATAATGTACTTTTTCTGGGTCAAAACAAAAGAGAATCGGACGGATTAATTGTTTGTACATAATTATTTGAAGTTGTTCTGCAAAAATAGAATTATCCTTTTAATTATTTGATATTTATTTAGAAAAAAAATAGTCTATTTATAATTTCTATGAA
>CAIJXW010000068.1 GCA_903824755.1 uncultured Bacteroidota bacterium
TGTTAAATTTGTAAAAAAAATATTTTTTATGAATAAAATATCCATAATACGGACAAATAACCCCTTAATTATAAAATTTGAATTACAGAATTTTATTACTCAGAGCGAAAACTATGAATTTAAAAATATAGACGAAGCAAAAAATTCCCCCCTAGCAAAAGAGCTTTTTTATCTCCCTTTTGTTAAAACAATTTACATTTCTGGAAATTTTATAGCCATCGAAAGGTATTCTATCGTAGAATGGGAAGATGTCCAAGAAGCCGTTGCCGAACAAATTGAAGCTTTTGTAGAAAATGGCGGATTGATAATTTTGCCGAATGAAACCAAATCAACCAAAATTCCCGTTACAGTTTATGGAGAAACAACTCCAAATCCTGCCGCACTAAAATTTGTTGTCAGCCGATTACTAACAAAAACAGCGTTCGAATTTAAAAATATTGACGAAACAAAACCTTCGCCTCTAGCCAAAGAATTATTCAAATTCCCTTTCGTAAAAGAAGTTTTTATTGACGAAAACTACATTTCAGTAACAAAATATGAAGTTGCCGATTGGAACGAAATTACCCTAGAAATAAGAACTTTCATCAAGCAATTCATCGAAAATGGCGGTACTGTACTTGACGAAACAGTAGCAATTGACAGCAAAAAACACGACAAACAACAAATCAAAAATTTCGATTCCCTAGACACAACTTCTCAACAAATCATAAATATTTTGGAAGAATATGTCAAACCAGCAGTTGCTGCCGATGGCGGAAATATTCTTTTTGATTCCTATGACGAATCCGAAAAAAGAGTAAAAGTAGTCCTTCAAGGTGCCTGCAACGGTTGCCCCTCCTCTACTTTCACCCTAAAAAGCGGTATCGAAAATATGCTGAAAGATATGCTAAAAGACGAAAACATAATTGTCGAAGCAATCAACGGATAGTAATTATAAAAATGAATTTGGCCTTAGCAAGACCCTTTTCACCTCTCGAATTAGAAAAACTCACAAAAATCATTTACTTTTAAGCGTTTCTTTTTGAGACGCTTTTTTTTGGAGCTAATCCAGCTGTTCGTTGCAATCTTTTTGTTTTTAAAGAAAAAACAAAAAGGATTTCCACTGCCATCTGGGCTAAAAAACATCTAACCATGAATCAACTTTTTGCCGAAACAAGTCCTTATTTGTTGCAACACGCAAACAACCCCGTGCATTGGAAAGCATGGAACGAAAACACTTTGGCGAAAGCCAAAAAAGAAAACAAACTAATCATCATCAGCATTGGCTATTCCGCCTGCCATTGGTGCCACGTCATGGAACACGAAAGCTTCGAAAACAATCACGTAGCTTCCGTAATGAACGCCCATTTTATAAACATAAAAGTAGATCGAGAAGAACGTCCAGACCTAGATGCAACCTATATGAAAGCCATACAAATCATGACAGGTCGAGGCGGTTGGCCACTAAATGTAGTCGCACTCCCAGACGGCAGACCCATCTGGGGCGGAACCTATTTTCAAAAAGACGAATGGACAAATACGCTCTCTCAATTGCAAGAAATGTATCTATCACAACCCGAAAAAATGATAGAATATGCAGAGAAATTAGCCCTCGGAATTCAAAGTCTCCAACCCCTATTTGACAACGATTCACCTCAAATAATGAACCAAGACGCTCTAGTTCCGTTGGTCGAAAAATGGAAGAAAAGTTTCGATTTGGACTTCGGAGGAACGGCAAAAGCACCGAAATTTATGATGCCAAATAACCTGCAGTTTCTTCTTCGTTATGCACATCAAAACAAAGACGCTGAAACGCAAAAACACGTACATTTAACTCTCAAGAAAATGGCCTTTGGAGGTCTATTTGATACTGTTGGCGGTGGGTTTTCTAGATATTCTGTAGATTTAAAATGGCACATTCCTCACTTCGAAAAAATGCTCTACGACAATGGCCAACTCGTTTCTCTTTATTCAAATGCCTACAAACTAAGCCCCAATTATTTATATAAAGAGGTGGTAGAAAAAACGTTAGATTTTGTCATCAATGAATTAACAAATTCAGAGGGCGGATTCTATTGTGCCATTGATGCCGATAGCCTAAATGAAGAACAAAAACTCGTTGAAGGGGCTTTTTATGTTTGGGAAAAAGAAGAATTACAAAAAATAATAAAAGACGATTTCGATTTGTTTAGCCAGGTTTTTAATATCAATGAATTTGGCTATTGGGAAGACAAGAAATATGTACTTATCCAAAATCAAGAATTAGAAACTATTGCAAAAAACAACGCTATCGATTGTTCCAAATTGCAATCAAAAAAGAAAAATTGGGAAATCCTTCTCTATAACGAACGCAAAAAAAGAAATCGCCCAAGACTTGACGACAAATCATTAACGTCATGGAACGCAATAATGCTAAAAGGTTTTGTAGATGCCCATAAAGCCTTCGGGACAAAAAAATATTTGGATATTGCTTTAAAAAATGCCCATTTTATACTTGATAATCTTTGGTCAAATGACGGAAATCTTTGGCACAATTATAAAAATAAAAAAGCAACAATTAATGGTTATCTTGAAGACTATTGCTTTACAATTGAAGCCTTTATTAGTTTATATGAAGTTACTTTGGACGAAAATTGGCTTCATCGGGCAAAACAATTAACCGACTATTGTTTCGACTATTTTTATGATGACCAAATTGAGTTTTTTCGCTTTACTTCCAGAGATGATGCCCCATTAATTGCCCCACATTTTGAAATTGAAGACAACGTGATTCCCTCATCAAACTCGGTTATGGGAAATAATCTATATCAATTAAGCATCTATTTTAATAACAACCACTATCGAACTGTTTGCACAAAAATGGTCCAAAAAATCATTCCGTCAATAGATTACCCTTCCGCTTTTTCAAATTGGCTTTATCTATTCATGAACACTTCTGAACGCCAAAAAGAATTGGCTATTTGTGGAAAAAATACATTTGGTTTTATCTCAAAAATAAATTCAAACTATTACCCAAATGTGACTCTAGCAGGAACAGAAAAAGAGTCGCAATTGCCTTTTTTGAAAAATCGATTTATAGAAAACGAAACGCTGTTTTATATTTGTCAAGAGCAAACATGCGAATTGCCAAGTACTAATTTTGATGAAGTTTTAAGGAAAATAACGTAGAGAAAAGAGTAGTTTTAATTTATTTATTTTTTGGCGGGAGCCGAAATTAAAAAGTCTTTCAGATAATAAGGTTCAAAGTAGGCCACGTCTTCAAAGTCGTTATTTTTCCATTTTTGATAACTCAAAGCACCCATTTCTTGAGCTGATGGGTAAACAATATCATCATGAAAAACAAAATTTGGAGCGGTCAAAACCGTTTTTGCTTTCTCCAAGCAATCGCCCAAAAAATGAATCGTTTCTTGGCTTTCGCCAAAGGAATTTTCGTCAATTATTTGTGCTTGAACTTCCCGAATTTTTTGGTTTTCGGAATTAAAAATAGCACTATACACTTCCATTCTCCGAGCATCAATCATCGGAACAATTAAACCATTAGAAATAGTGAGTTTGGAAGCCAAAACCTGCAAAGTATCAACAGAAATCAAAGGAATATCCATCGCAAAACACAATCCCTTGGCCGCCGAAACGCCAATACGCAAACCCGTATAAGAACCTGGCCCCTGACTTACGGCAACTGCACACAAATCCTTAGGAGTTATTTGCAATTCCTGCAAACATTCTTCTATAAAAACATGTAATTTTTCGGCATGAGAATAGCCTGCTTCAGCCATTTCTTTATACAAAACTATTGCTCCATCTTTTGACAAAGCAACAGAGCAATTTTTTGTAGCGGTTTCTATGTTGAGAATATAGGCCAAAAAATAAAAATTATACGTTAGATTATTTTTCTTTTTTCTTTTTTGAATCGGCACTCACAACAATTTTGTCGCCAGAATTTAATTCTTTTGAAACTGTCGTGTAGGGTCCAATAATAATTATGTCGCCTTTTTTTAGTCCCGAAAGCACCTCGATATTAGTATCGTCTTGTATTCCCGTTTTTATAATTCTAATTTTTGCTTTATCTCCTACTTTCACAAAAACGCATTCTAGTTTTTTGTCTCCTATAAAAACAGTGCCTTCTGAGGTTTCATCTTCGGTTTCCATTTTCATTTTTGAGGTAGATGTAGTGTCCGATTTTACGACAACCGAACTTATAGGAACTCCCAAAACCATTTCTTTTCTTGTCGTAATAATATCAACTGTTGCCGTCATTCCTGGACGAAACGGAGAATAATTACTAGCTTTTCCTTCTAATAAATCCATATAGGATTCTTTTAAAATTCTAACTTTAACTTTAAAATTGGTCACTTGATCCGCAGTCAATGCTGTGCTGGCCGAGTTTGAAATACTGGTTACAATTCCTTTAAATTCTTTCTTCAAATAGGCATCAACTTCAACTTTTGCCGAATCGCCAACGTTTATTTTTACAATATCATTTTCGTTCACATCAACTTCAACCTCCATATTATTCAGGTTGGCAACCCGAAGCAATTCTGTTCCAGCCATTTGTTGAGTTCCCAAAACGCGCTCGCCCAATTCCACATTCAATAGCGAAATTGTTCCTGATTCTGGCGAATAAATAGACGTTCGTCCTAAATTATCTTTGGCCTCATTGACTGTTGCCGAGGCACTTTGCACATTATAATAGGCCGATTCTTTGGTGGCTTTTGCAACTTCAAACGCAGCAATCGCTTTGTCCCAATCCGATTTTGAAATTATTCCTTTTTCAAAAAGAATTTTGTTCCGATCATAATTTGCTTTTGATTCTTTATAGGAGGCATCTGCCTGACTCAATCCTGCTTTTGTTCCAGACAAATTTGATACGGTTCGTTTATAGCCAGACGTATATAAATCTGGATTTATTTTCACTAACAAATCTCCTTTTTTTACTGCTTGCCCTTCTTTTACTCGCAAATCAATTATCTCTCCCGAAACTTCCGAAGATATTTTTACTTCAATTTCTGGTTGAATTTTTCCTGTTGCCGAAACGGTTTCCACAATGGTCATTTCTTTCACATTTGCCACTTCAACATCGGTTCCTTTGTCTTTTTTACCTATTACTCCTGTTTTTGACAAGACTAATAATGCAACGATTAAAACTACTGCCGACCCTACTATAATATAAACTGTTTTTTTTGACATAATTATTGTTTTTGTATAATTGGAATTCCAAAATAGAATTCTAAAACTTTGATTTTAAAGATATAGTCATATTTTGTTCTGATAACTTCTGATTTGGCATTCGCCAAAAGTGTTTGCGATTGATTAAAATCGAAGGCGTTCATCATGCCTACATCATATTTTTCTTTCGCATAATTGAACGCTTCTTGTCTTGCCTCTAATGCAGTAATTGCCGATTCATGTGCTTTTACAGCTCCTTTTGCATCGGTGAAAGCCGTAAAAATATTGCGTTCCAAATCCAGTTCTTGTTGGCTAAATGCTAATTTTGATTGTTCTAGAGCAATTTTGGATAACGTTACATTATTTTTTGCTGAGAATCCGTTAAAGATTGGAATTGTCAATTGGAGCCCAAATGAATGACCTTTGTTTGTATCAAATTGGTTTAAAACAGGAAGTGCAGGTGCAAAACTCGGATTTCCTAAGGCGTCAAATATAATTCTATCAGAATATGCCGCTCTAGTATTCAAACTATAAAAACCTTGAATCGAAGGCTGGTAAGCTCCTTTTGCGATTTTAACATCTCTTTCGGCAATATCTAAATTGGTTTTGGCAATCTTTAATTCTACCCGCTCTTCTTTTGCTTTTTGATATACTGCCGATGGTGTTTGCATTAAAATTGCGTTGTCTTTCTGAACATAATCCATTTCGGAAATATCAAAATCGGCAAAATCTTTAAATTGTAATAGTTGTGCCAAACTCAATTTGGAAATTAGCAATGCATTTTCGGCAGCTACAATCGACTGATTATTGGTGGCAACCGTAGCTTTTATATCCAATAAATCGCCACGAGGCACCACGCCTGCATTCACTAATTCTTGCGATCGAAGCAATTGTTTCTCATTATTGGCGAGTTGTTCTTTTTGAACTTTTAGATTTTCTTTATTAAAAAGTACTTGCAAAAAGGCATTTGCTACATTCAACGAAACATCCTCTTTTATTTTGGACAATTGATATTGTGCTGCTAGAATTGAAAGATTGGCTTTTCGGAGACGGTTTTGATTTTGCATTCCGTTATAGATTGCCACGTTAGAACTTATTCCTGCCGAAGTAAATTGTGTCGTTTGATTTTCTAATAATCCCGTTGTAATGTTTTGGTTCAAACCAATATTCCACGAGTGGCTGCCATTTGCATTTAGAGAAGGGAGAAAATTTCCGATTGCACTCTTCTTCTGAATGGCTGCACTTTCGGTTTCTAGCTCTGATTGTTGGATAGAAATATTGTTTTTGATAGCATAATCAACACATTCTGACAGCGTCCATTTTTTGGATTGAGCTTGAGAAAGTAAACTTAAGAAAAGAAAAAAGGCAAATAATAATAGCGTAATCTTATTTTTTCTCATAATAATTTAAAGCATCAAAGAATTAAGTTAAATTTATACAAAAATAAGTTTTTTGCTTTACGAATTTAACCTTTTTAACTAAAATTTATAAGACATTTCTTTATAATTTATAATTAACTGAAAATAGTAACACTCTTGGCAATACAAAAGTGGTTCTTTCGGTAATTATATAATCTGAAAACGAATAATCGTTTTTTACTTTGTTGTCAAGTAGATTATTAGCTAAAAGCTCAAAACTAAAAAGACTATTTTTCTTTTGAAATCGTAAACTAATATTGGTAATATTATAATAATGGAATTAACTATTGAATTTTAAAAACTACTAAACCTAAATTTTCTAAATTTATAATTTGTAATTTTTAAAATTAAACATTAATTGTTTATACAAAGTTGTTTCTCGAGAACAATTTTGATACTGCAAAAAAAACTTATATATTTTCTTCGTCAAGTATGGTTTTCCAAGTGTATTTAAGCTCTAAAAGAAATGGTTTTGAATAATAAAAACTATTGTTTTTTTTTGAATATTTGATTGGTGCATCGTGTTCTTTCAAAACATCAAGCAAATTATATAGGTTGCTTCTGCTAATATTTAATTTATTAGCAAATTCTAGGGAATTCCTGTTTTTTCTTCAAGAATTAGTTGGTTTGCTTTATTGATTCTTAAGGCTTGTTTATCGAAATTCATTATATCGTTATAAATGGTTTGTTGCTGCTTGGATTCGTTTCCCCAATTAAGGGTATTTATCATCTATACTATAATTAGTTAATTGTTGCAATATGAAAAACACAAAATAATATTTAGCTAACTATCAAAAAATAAACAATATAAATTTTTATGGCAAATTGATTATATCTACTTCGGTAATGAATAAAAAGGGGATTTATAAAAATTAATTTTTGGTTTTTATATCTAATAGGTCAAACTTACGAAAGAATAATTTTATTGAAAAAATATTAAAATCTTTATCGAAGGTATAAATACAAATATAGCTTTTAAATCCGCTTTAAAATAAATTTAAAACTATCTTTCATAGTATTTCTTAATAATTAAATAACTAAAATTTTAGTATATAAATGAAAAATAGAATTAATTTTGCACCTCAATCAAATCATACTATTATTTTGAAAACGTACTACAAATTTTCGTTACTTCTTGTTCTAATCCTTTTTTCAAACTGCTCTACAACATCAAAAATCGCTGCCCTAAAACCCGAGCCAGACGATGCCGCACCTCTTGTGTATGAAAATAGCCCATCAATTATTAATATTCCTGTTTCGATTAGACTCAAAGACATAGAAAATCAAACTAACAAGGCGTTAACAGGCGTTATCTATGAAGACAAAAACATTGAGGACGATGATGTTCAAATGCAAATATCGAAATATGCTCCGATAACAATTGAGAACTTGAACGGAAAAATAAAAACTGTGCTTCCGCTAAAAGCCAATATCAAATATAGGATTGGAACTGACAAATTTGGAATTGCACTTTATAGCGTTCAAGAAATCAACCTGAACGGAAATATTACCTTATTAAGCGATGTCAAATTGTCAAACTGGAAAATGAACACTAAAACGGAATTCAAATCACTAGATTGGAACGAAACTCCATCAATTATGATGCTAGGAAAATCAGTGCCAATTACTTATTTGATTAATCCAACCATCAAACTTTTTAAGTCAAAAATCGAGCGGGCCATTGATGATGCTATTTCAAACTCTATGGATTTTAAATCAAATGTTTTAGATGCTTTGGACAAAATAGCTACTCCTGTTCAAATGGACGAAAAATTCAATACATGGTTGCGAATTGTCCCAACAGAATTATATTCTACCGATGCAAAATTCAAAAATGAAGCGATCAATTTGTCTATGGGAATGAAATGTAATATGGAAACTTTGATTGGGCAAAAACCTACTGCAAAATTTGATCGATCTAAAATTGTCCTAAAACCTGTTACGGAAATTAAAGATGAGATTGCTGCAAATATTGTCGCAATATCAACCTATGCTGATGCTTCGGCACTATTGACAAAGAATTTTTCGGGACAAGAATTTAGTTCGGGCAGTAAAAAAATTACGGTTCAAAATGTTTCTTTATGGCAAAAAAATGGAAAAATGGTTATTGCATTAGACCTTTTAGGCAGTATTAATGGAACAATTTATTTGACAGGTTTCCCATTGTATAATGAGACAACAAAAGAAATTTATTTTGACAAATTGGACTATGTTTTGGACACAAAAAGCAAGTTGCTAAAAGCCGCAAACTGGCTAGCACAAGGAGTTATTTTGAATAAAATTCAATCAAATTGCAAGTATTCAATCAAAGCAAATTTGGAGGAAGGCAAGCTAAGTATGATGAAATATCTAAAAAATTATTCGCCTACACCTGGGGTTTTTGTTAATGGTACAATTGGAGATATTATGTTTCAAAAAATACAATTAACAAACTCGTCTATTGTGGCATTTATAAAAATTAACGGAACTGTAAATGTTTCTGTGAACGGCCTTAAGTAGTTTTTTTCTTGATATACATTCGATAAACAACATATCCAACAATAGCCGCTAGGATATATGGAATGGCCATCAAATAGACAATACCGTCATTTACTGCTTGGGATTTCGTTTGATTCCCTTCACTTTCAAGCGCTGCCCGACACATGGCACATTGAGCTTTTGCGGAAGCAGAATAAAAAAAAGTCATCAAAAAAAAGCAAAGAGCAGCTATATAATTGAGTTGCTTTTTGCTTTTTGTTTGTAGTTTTTCAATCTCATTATACATAATATGGGGCTATCATTAAATAAACAACAACACCAGTAATAGCAACATATAGCCAAATTGGAAAAGTGATTTTGGCTATCTTTTTGTGTGCGTCAAATTGCTTCGACAATGCACGTACATAGGTAATCAAGACCAAAGGAATTATTGCAATTGATAGTAATATATGCGAAATTAAGATAAAGAAATAAACGTATTTCAACATTCCTTCACCTCCATATTTTGTAGAATCTGCCGTCATGTGATAGGCAATATACATCACTAAAAAAGCCAGCGAAAGTGCAATGGCAGTTTTCATTAGGTTTTCATGAGTTTTTCTTTTTCCGCTTTTTATAGCCAATACCGCCAAGACCAAAACCACTGCCGTTATTGCGTTTATAGTAGCATAAATTGGTGGTAAAAAGTTTAATGGAGCTACGTAAATCCCAAAATCTTTTAGTTTAACTAAAAACAAAACTGCTACTGCAACTGGAATTGCAATAGATACTGTTAGAATCCATTTGTTGTATTTCTGTGTTGGGTTTTGATTTTTCATAATTATTCTCTTAATAAAATTGCAATATCTTGTTGAATGTTTTTTATTCCTTCTTTTTCTAGTCCATCATAATATAAAATAGGATTTCCAAAATTGTCTTTTCGGCAACGAATATTCCCTTTTTTATCTATTAATGCAAAAAAACCAGAGTGTTCAAAATTACCAATTACTTTATCATTTTCGCCCACATATAGATTGAACCCTTTGTTTGCAATAGTATAAATGTAGTCTTTTTTTCCTGTTAGAAAATGCCAATTTGACGATTTCACTCCTAGAGATTCTGCATGTTGTTTCAACACGGAAGGCGTGTCTGTTTCGGGGTCGATAGAAATTGAGGCAATTCCGAAATTGGGATTTCCAAAAAAGAATTTCTCTATAATTAGCATATTAGCATTCATCTTCGGGCAAATTGATGGGCAACTAGTAAAGAAAAATTCCAAAACAAAAACTTTTCCTAAATAATCCTTATTGGATATCGTTTTATTATTTTGATTGGTTAATTCAAATTTGGGTACAGGACCAATGTTTTGTAAACTTTTATTTTCTGTTGTGTGATTTGAAATAGTATCTAATCTTTCGCCTTGAACAATATTTCCATTTTGTACCCGATCGATTATTTTTGGAATAAAAATTATACCAAAAACAAGAATAATAAATGAGATACCGATATAAGATTTATTTTTTAGCATCGTATTAAATTTTTCTTTCAGCGTTATTGTTTTTTTTCAAAGCTGCTCTGTATTCGTATAAAATAATTTTAAAATCATCTAGCATTTCGTTGCTCAAAACTGATGGAGATGTGGTGTCATATCCTTCTTTATATTCTTTTTGCTCTTTTCGTCCTCTCAAATTTCGTTCCTTATCGATAATGAAAACATTAGGAGTTCCAAGATTTGAATCTAATTTACTTTTTAATTTTAGTTGGTCATAATACTGTTGAATTTCTTCTGATGAAGCAAAAACAAAGTGCCATTGAGAAACATCGGTTATTGTTTGCAGCTGACTAATTATATATTGGGCATCTTTTTCGGTTCCGATTGGGCAAAGAATAACGAACTGTAAGTCTTTAAATTCGTGATATCGTTGGTATATTTTTTGGTTAAGATTAAAAAAATTTCCTTTGTTTCTTAGCAATTCACTGCCAGAAAAACCAAGTATTGTGATTTTTTGATTGAGGGAGATTTTTTCATTATTTAATGAATTCCAAGCACTAAAATCTGGAATTTTATTTGTGATCGTAGGTAATTTCGAGAAGCTGTTTATTCCTGAGGCAAAAAAAAGATAGGCAACAATGGGCAAAATGAACAGCACAAAAAGAACAAGGTTTTTTTTCATTTGGTCTTTATAATTTTATACAAAAGTAAAAAAAAAGGTACGCAATGCGTACCTTTTTTTTAATTATTATTTAGTTAAAAATTCCATTTAATGGTAGAATTTTTAAATACTTCAAAAATATAATCGGCTTCTGTCAACAAGATAAACAATAGGTATATCACCAGAAAAACTACTGGCACAACTACTGCGGTTCTCAAAGAGCTTTTTTCGCCTTCCATGTGCATAAAAGCCCAAACAATATAGTAGGCTTTGAATATTGTAAGAATATAAAAAATCCAATTCAACAAATTCATTCCTAGAAAATTATTAAAGAATAAAGCTTCTGGCTTTATAATTCCGAGGAAAACCTCTACGGTTGTTACTACGGATAATAATCCGAAAACAAACCAAATTCTTTTTGTGTTAGAAACGTGAGCGTCTGACATGATATTAATTTTTGTAGATTAAACGAGATAGAAAACTGTGAATACGAATACCCAAACTAAATCGACAAAGTGCCAATAAAGCCCAACTTTTTCTACCATTTCATAACTTTTTCTTTTTTCATAAGTTCCCAAAAGAACATTGAAAAAGATAATAATATTGATAATAACTCCAGAGAAAACGTGAAATCCGTGAAATCCTGTAATGAAGAAAAAGAAATCGGCAAAAAGTTTGCTGCCATATTCATTTCGTTTCAGATTTGCCCCTTCCACAACAAGACTTGCGTTTGCTAATCTATGTTCTGATTCTGCTCTTGTTAGAATAGTTTTATGTTTTATTGTTGTTAAATCATGATTGATTTTCGGATCTGCTTTTGCGGCAGCACTACCATCATAAATAACTTCTGTTCGTATCAATAAATCTGGATTGGCTTTGAAGCCAGCTTGAACTTCGGCAACTGTATAGGTTGGCAAAGAAGCTTCTTCCATAAACCATTTTCCTTTATTTCGGGTCAATTGTTCTCTTTCTTGAGGATGTTTTTCGACAAAATCTTCTAATTTCACTCGGTGTCCTTCTTTATCAACAAATTGAAGAAGGCTTCCTCCTTTGGTTTCAATCGCTCCATATTCACCTTTAATAAAATTTGACCATTCCCAGGCTTGCGAGCCAACAAATATAAGTCCGCCGATGATTGTCAGAAACATATAAAATGTCACTTTGGCTTTGTTTAAATGATGTCCAGCATCAACGGCTAAAACCATTGTTACGGAAGAAAAAATTAAAATAAACGTCATTAAAGCAACATAATACATCGGCGCGGCTACACCGTGCATAAACGGAAAGTGCGTAAACACTTCTTCGGCTAAGGGCCATGTTTCAATAAATTTAAATCTTGAAAAACCGTATGCGGCTAGAAAACCTGAAAAAGTTAGTGCATCGGATACGATAAAAAACCACATCATTAATTTGCCATAACTTGCTCCCATTGGCTCATTTCCGCCTCCCCAAGTTTTTTCTTCACTATTTGCAGTAGTAACTGTAGATTTCATAAAAGTTATTCGTTAAAAAGTTCCCAAATTTACGTTTTTTTCTTATTTAAAGAAATATAAAAACAAAAACAAATAAACCCACAAGAAATCCAGAAAGTGCCAATACATTGCACCTAGCTCAATACCAAGGGTTTGACTTGAATTGTATTTTTGTTTAAAATGATTATAAATTATAATTAAAAGCGAAATTAATCCTCCAAAGAGGTGTGCTAGGTGAACAATCGTTACCATATATAAAAAAGTGGTCGTAATTGAACTTGCATTTCCTGTAAAAAAGTAACCACTATCGACTACTTCTCGGAAGCCAATAAACTGCGAAATCACGAATGAAAGACCTAATACTAATGTGGATAATAAAAAAAAGGTTGTTGCTTTTTTGTTGTCTTTTTTGATGGCTTTTTTGGCCAAATGAAAGGTAATGCTACACCCAATAATTACTATTGTGCTAATAAAAAAGGCGAATGGCAATTGAAAATCTTTCAGCCAATCTACTCTGGATCTACTCACTACGAAGGCACTTGTCAAACCGGCAAACATCATGAACATACTTACCATTGCAAAAATCAATAGTAATTTATAGGACCGTTCTTTTCTAGTTTTTTCTTCTTCTAATGTCATTTCTAAATTATCTTAAAAATTTATCTATTATGTAAACAATTTGTAACACAGTAATATACGAAACGCTAACTAACATAAGTGTTCTAGCGGCTTGAATAGATCTAGATTTATATAATTTTATAGCATAAATTAGCATCCAAATTCCCAGTAAAAATACAACTATTGTTGCAGTTGGCGAAATAAATAATCGTCCAGTATAGCCCAACGCAGGAATAAGTGATGCTAGCAAAAGCCAAACGGTATATAAAATAATTTGAAGTGCTGTTCCTTTATCTTTTTTGCCTGTTGGTAGCATAAAAAACCCTGCTTTTTCATAGTCTTTAAACAAAAACCAACCGATTGCCCAAAAATGTGGAAATTGCCAGAAAAACTGAATTAGAAATAATGTTCCTGCTTCTATTCCGAAATTATCAGTCGCCGCAACCCAGCCTAACATAAAGGGAATTGCACCAGGAAAAGCCCCAACAAAAACGGATAGTGGGGTTATTGTTTTGAGCGGTGTATATAAACTTGTATATATAAATATTGATATCGCACCAAATAATGCTGATTTTTGATTAATTGTATATAAAATAACAATTCCAATAACCGTTAGAAAACCAGCAATCAATAAAGCGTTATTTGCGGTCATTCTTCCAGCAGGAACGGGACGGTTTTTGGTTCTATCCATCAAAGCGTCAAGATCTTTTTCGATAACTTGATTGAAGGCATTTGATGCTCCCACCATACAATATCCTCCAATTGCGAGTTTCAACAACACAATCCAACTGTCCGTATGAAAATCTATAACTCCAAGTAAAAAACCCGCCAAAGAGGAGAAAACAACACTTATTGCTAGTCTAGCTTTTGTGATTTCGAGGAAATCAAAATAGATGGATTTTAGAGAAACATGATTCGAGGTAGCGTTCAAGGCTGTTTTTTTTATGATTTCAAAACTTCCGCAAAGATACTTGAAAATTTGTATTATTTCAAAACAGAAATACATAAATATCTAACAAAAATGCATTTGCAAAGACAAATAGAAAAAGGTAATTTGTAGGTTCTATAATTATAAAACTTGAATTATAAAAAATACATTATTTTATAAATTCAAAAGGGTACTTGAAAATATTTATTATGAAATAAAAATTACTAATACTCGCTTTCTGATGAAAGTCCATGTGCAATTGTCTTGGCATTGGAAGTGCCAATTCTAGTGACTCCCAAACGAATCATTTGTATGGCTTCGTCCAAAGTTTTGATTCCTCCTGCCGCTTTAATAGGAAGTGGAAAAGCGTTTTCGAGCATCATGATAATCGTTGGAATGGTTGCTCCATTTGGCAAATTTTCTTTTGTTTTATAAAATCCTGTAGATGATTTCACAAAAACATGGTTGTAGCAATCTTCTTTAAAGTTAGAAATGATAACGTTTTTTATTAGTACTGTTAATTGGATAATTTGGTGGTTGGACAAGGCGGCAACTTCTATTATCCATTTTACGGTTTTGTGATTATCGAGTCCTAATTTTGTGGCTCTAAGAATTTCGTCCTTCACCAACTCTTTATTTCCTTTTTTGAACGCTTCATAATTGCATACAAAATCCAAATCATCGACACCATTATCTATTGCTATTTGAGCTTCTTTGAGTTTATTTTCTATAGATGAATTTCCTTTCGGAAAATCGATAACTGTCCCGATATTAACTTTAGAATTGGCTTTGGATATGATTTCTTTTGCCAATGAAACCATTTCTGGCCGAATCATAACAAGTTTAAAATCCTCATCGATAGCTTCTTGTATAAATTGCTGCACGAAAATAAAATTCTCTGATTCGCTAATTCCGGCCTGAGTCGCTGTTTTTAAATAAGTAGCATCGAGATAGGGTTTAATGTTCATTTGAAAACTAGTTAGGTGGCTATAAAATTAAAAAATCCCACCGAATAAGTGAGATTTTTTGATTTTTATTTGCTGTCTTTAGAAAAATAATTTTCAAATAGTCCGATTAATAATAACGCCAAAACTGCTCCGAATGAATTGGCAATAACGTCAAAAACATCGGCACTTCGAGTTTTGGTTAAAGCACCTTGAATAATTTCTATTGTTATTCCAAAAAGCAACGACACTAGAAAAAGGTTTAACTTTAATTTGCTTTGTGCGGCTTGTTTTTTGGATTCAAAATATAAATACCAATTAAAAACAAAAACCAAATGCAATGAAAAATGGACAAATTTATCTAGGTTATCAACTTTTATAACTGGAAAATCTGAAGAAACACCGAGGCATAAAAAAATTATTAATAGTGTCCAAAAAACGGACAGCCACAAATATATTTTGTTACGCACCAATTAGTTTTTTGTAGTCATCACTAGTCAAAAGTGATTCATATTGTGACAAATCGGATACTTTTACTTTTACCATCCAGCCATTTCCATAAGGATCTGAGTTTACGGTTTCTGGCTTAGTCTCTAGCGAATCGTTAAATTCTATTATTTCTCCTGCAACAGGAAGAAACAAATCGGAAACTGTTTTTACTGCTTCGACTGTTCCAAAAACTTCGTCTTTTTCTAGCGTTTGGTCTAATGTTTCGACCTCAACATATACAATGTCGCCTAATTCTTTTTGAGCAAAATCGGTAATTCCAACGGTTGCTATATCGCCTTCTAGGCTAACCCATTCGTGGTCTTTTGTGTATTTTAAACTTGCAGGAATGTTCATTTTTAGTGTTATTTATCGTTAATTATTTAATGAGCTACAAATGTATCGTTTCGTTCTAAATTATTAATCAATTTTGCCTATTAATTTCCAAAATTATAACGCATCGTAAATCCAACCCTTAAATTTGTCAATGGAAAAGAGGTCGAAATTACTGCTTTTGAAAAAGAATGGTCATAATAGAAAATAGCCGTTAGGTTTTTGCTTAACGAATAATCGGCAGTCAGCTTTGCCGACCAAATATTTTGACCACCCGCTAATTTATCATTGTTATAATCCAAATAACGCACTATTGTTTGATTATTTCTATAGGAAAAGTCGGCTTTAATATTTATATCGCTTTTTATAATTCCTGTTGGATCTTCAGATAATTTGGACGAAAAAATAACATCTTTTATTCGATATCCCATTCCCACAATATATTCTATTCCTTTAACTTCGGTGAGAAGATTATTGTCAAAACTCATAGATAAAGCTCTGTCTTTTTTCATTTCGGCCAAGAATTTAATAGAATTTTTCATCTCGAAATCGATACGAACTAATGGATTAAATTGTTCAACTAAATTCACGTTCGATATGATATTTTTGTTTAAAAAATTTCCTCCGGTGTCAAATGAGTTTGGGTTTTTGCTGTACTCTAAATTAGACCGAAACGCATTGATTGTATAAGAAGCTCTATAACTATGTTGGAACGAAAATCTTTTGAAATTTTCTTTGAAAAAATTATAACGCATCAATCCACTATATTTCACTGTCCAATTTGGAATCGGAATATCTCGAAAAGCATTCAAAGATATTCCATTTGCCGCCTGTCCATATCCTTTTGTAGAAAAACCAGTATAAGCAGCAAGAAAAGATGGTAACAAAACAGCTTGGCTATTTTTTCCATAGCCTACGGGAAAGCCATCTACATCGGTAGGAAAATTCGTTGTGCCATAATATTGCGTTGCTAATCTAGTGGCAATTATAATTCTGTTTTCTCTAAAATCGTCAAAAGCAGAAGATGCATTGATGTCGCTGCCCTTGAAGGCAGATCGAAGCATTACTGTTGAGATTGCAAAATTTCCAAAATTATAGGGTGATCGAGAATTATATTGTCCTCCAGAGACATCATATTGTTCGGAAAAATTATCGGCATAGGTTCTATCTGCAGATAAATCGATTTTAAAATCTGGGAATAAATCTAGATTTGCAGTAAAATTTAGGGTTTTATTGGTGACTTGCGTAAAATTTTGGTTAAATTCAGGATAATTAGTGAGCCACCCATTTTTTGCAGCTTCAAATCTCACATCATCTTGAGAGCCAAACACAAATCCTAATGTTGGTTTTGATGTTCCAAAAAATCCAATGCTTGGAAGATATCCAGGCAAAACTGTCCCTCGGTTTTCGGTATAATTGATTTGAGCATTTTTTATACTTGTTAGCACTCCTCGCATTCCTTCTATAAAAACATTTCCTTGTGAAGTCACTGGCTGTGGTGCACTCACAATTTTTTGCCCTGGTTTTGGTGGAGCATTTGTAGGTTTTGCTGCTGATTTTGCTTTTTTGACAAGACCAATATATCTATAAAACGAATCCATATTGAACGATGTATTCAATTTATGAACCCCTGAATTCTGAATTGTATTTCCAAGATTAAAAACGCCCGTATCTGTTTCTATCGATGCCATGGTCAATGAAGCTCTTTGCCAACTATAATTACCTACATAAGAATAGACCGATTTTACAAAACCTAATATTGGAATTTTATTTATTGGCAAATCATAATTAACGGTCAATTGTTGCGTATGCGTATTTGGGTCACCCGCACTCCAATAATCGTCCCAAATTGTAACAGAGTTGTCAGGGACATTATCTTCGTTCATATAATTTCTAACGATATTATTTGATGAAGCCGTAAAGTTAAATTTTAGTGCTTTTGTTAGATTATAATTAAACCCATATTGATAATTAAACAAGAAGTTTCTTCGATATAATGGATCAATTCCAATTCCGGCAACATCGACTTGACGAAACTGTTGCTTGTTGTATTGCCTAATTATATTTGAGCTAAAAGAAATATTTGAAGGCAAATAATTAAAGTTAAAATCGCTTAATAATTTAAAATAATTGCTCTTTTTTAGTAATTTATTTTTGCTAAAAGGCTCTAAAGGTTTGGATTGAAAATTGTAGGTATAATCAACCGTTGTATTAACCTGTTGATCTATATAATTTTCAATTTGAAAATCATGCTTATCGACTTGATTATAAGAATAGGATAATGTCAAATTCTCTGGGTCATAGATGTGCGGTTTTTGTTCTGGTGCTCTTTCTTTTTTTACACCAATAAAATTGATGCTTTTTCTTTTTGTATAATCAATAGCTCGATTTTTGATATTCTCTTTTTCGGCTTGATCGGTAGTGATATCCAACAACTGTTTCAACTTGATATCTTGATTAAACGGGTCATATTGCGGCGTGATTATTTCTTCCCCAATTGCATAATTGAAAGGTAAATTTACTCCCCATTTTTTTGGTAATAATTTTCCGAGGCTAAAATTCGTAACGATATTATATTGTTGAAGGTCTTCTCGACTTCTTTCGTTTGGGCCTTCTTCTAATGCTCCAAAACCTATCGTACTCATTTTTCCTGTGGCTGAAACGGTCATAAAATCGGCCAAATTAGTGTCTAGATTTACCACGGCTGCCATTCCTCCGTTGTTGTCCATTTCGGAAAGGCGAAGTTCATTGAGCCATACTTCCCCCCGAATTCTATTAGACGAATTGTTTTTCAAACCAACCATTAATGTCCGCACCAATCCAAAATTTGGATTTCCACGAATTCCCAATCTTAGTTTCCCCCGAGCTGTATTTGATGCTAAAGATGGATCCATCAACGGATCATCATCATTAATAAATCGAATTCCATTTGCATCTTGAGCTGGTGCATTCGACCCCAACGCTAATATTTTTAGCTTTGTCAATAAAGAAAGTGGCAATTCGATATTGTTTAGCGCAGGCCAAACATCTTCGGGCAAAGTGGCTCCTTCCTGAGTAATTTTTAACGGTATTTCTATCTGATAAAAGTTTTGCGTAAAGTCATTTCCAAAACGAATAAAAGCAACCATTTGATCGTTTTGCAACGGCGTAGGGTCTGTAGGTGAAGGAAGTGCCTCGGCATGCAAAAACATGTTTAAGTATTTATATTGCCGCATATCTACGCTCACATTTTTAAAAACTGATCTAGAATCACCTGGCTGTAATCCTTCTCCCGAAACTCTCAACGCTAGTGATTGCTCGTTCTGATTTATAATTGTGTTATTGTTAAAGAGCTGCTCTCTAACCACACCCGGAGGACTTATATAATTTATCGGGCTTCGATCTCCATTTTCTTGAACATTTACAGAAAGTACATCAAAGTCGGTATTATCATCAGAAACATCGGTATCTGTTGCGTCCATAGTGTTTACAAAACGTCTCCATTCTCCTCGAACTAAATCTAATGCTCCAAAACGAACGGTCACATTATCCGAAAAACCGGTCATAAACATTCTCATAAATCCAATAGTTCTAAAATCTGAAATAGCTCCTATTGTATTTTCGGGTTGCGAAACTGGGATTTTAAATTGAATCCATCTTGCTTTTGTTGGGTTTGCACCCGAGGGAAGATTTACGGCATTTGTTTCTCGAATGTCTGTCACATATCTATCTACGCCAATTTGCATTCCTTTATGAAGATTAATACTATATTCATAATAGGCATTTATGGTGTTCATTGTGTTGTCTCGATTAATATCCTCAACATCTGGGACAGTGCTAGACCCTCTATTGGAACTCGTTATGTCAACTGGCGAATTTCCTTCTGTTCCGTTATATTTTTTATATCTATCCAAAACTGATCCTGTTGCACTTAAAAAATAGTCATAATCATCGGCTGATGGATCTGTTTCTGCAGCAAAATTTGGAAATTTAGTGGCTTCCAATCTATTGTTAATTCCGTCCAAACCTATATCCTGACTAGCCCGGTTATTTACATCTGTATCAAATGCGTAAATCAATGACTGTGATGCGGGTACATTTCCCCAAATGGGCTGTGGCGACACTAACACTTGGTCAAAACCCAATCCATTTTCATATTGTTTTCGGCCGTCTTTTAAGACATCTTCTGAAATTGAGCCTAAATTAAATACGATTTTTCCTGTGTTTACCTCCGAAACTTCATTTTCTATATTTCCTGGGTCGTAATAGGGGTCTAAAACCCAAAATTGAAGGTATTCTACATTTCCTTGTTCAAAGTTTGTAGAAGACAACGACCTCATAATTCCACCGAAATTTTCGGTAGGATTTGGCAATATATTTGTTGTGGCTGCCAATGGATTATAATTAAATGGCCCTCTTTCTTTTGGATAAAATGACAAGTCCAATGTGTTTATAACTTGGGTTTGTCCAATTGCTATATCAGTTACAGGATAAAGTTCTTCGCTATAAATTCTTCGGGTTGCATTTAAAGAAATGTCTTGAACCGAAATCCCATCGGGCCTCGAGGCATAAAAAGTTGGATCGATTGTATACCAAGACATTTTTGCTCTTTTGTATCCATAGCTCAAATCATTTGCGGAAGCATTAAAATCGTAGGTACTGTTAGAATTTCTTTCTGGAGTTGATGACAAACTCCAAGACTGAGGAGACCGCATATCGATTAAGGTTTGTGAGCCTTCAAAATCATCAATATAAACCGTTGATTTTCCGCCAAATTTATCCCCTTCTGGCGTGTCTGGTTTCAAGAAGGCAACCTCGCCACGAAATGATAAATTAGAAGGAACATCGGTGTCCATATTTGGTAATTTGTTTACCAAACGTGTAAAAAATGGAACTTCGGTGCTAAAATTTGTATTGAAACCAAAAATAGTATTATTTACAGATTCTTGTCCATAATTAGATTTTTGGGTAATTGGTTTTTCGGTCATTTTTAAAAACGTGGCACCAACAAGGAATTTTTTTGAGATTTTATGCTCCACGTTTACTCCCATAAACCTCCTTGTTTGCTGACCAAAAACCGAATTGTTTTCGACCGAAACATTAATTGGAGTATTTGAAGCTTGAAGGGATGGATCTAGAATTTGCACTTTTCCAAGTTGATAATTCACGCTATAATCGATTCCTTCTACTAATACTCGTCCGCCTGCAGTCACTACAACAGAGCCTTTCGGCACATTGAATGCTCCAATGGGAATTCCATCTCCAGCAGTAGATTTGAACTTTCCTTTTAATTCAAATTTGTTTTTATCACTATCTTGTAATGCGTTAGCTTGCGTTTTTCGGTACATGTTTCTAAACACATATTTCGATTGGTTTGCATTATATATTCCGGCATTATAGTCCTCTCCAGAATTACTTCTCAACTTTTCAAACAAGTGTTTTCCAAAAGGCTCGACTGTCGTAAAAATAATTCGTCCGTTTTGAGAATCAACAGTAAGGCCTTGGATAAAATCAAAAAATCCATCTCCTCCCGCTTGTGGGTCGTTGTTATAGTTTAGACGGTCAACATTAAAAACCTTCAGCAAAGGAGTGCTTGTAACCATGTCATTGGGCTGAGGCAATGGCGGCACTATATTGATATAATTCAAAGGCGAAGGATCTATATATAATATATTGAATCGAAAATCTTCTTGCTGCAATTGAAAGGCGTTCGGAATTTGATAAATATTTTTCATCATTAAATTCCATACTGGAGTTGTAATGTGTGTAACTGGGTTTTCAACACTTGTCAAATTACTTTTCAGCATTTTCAAAATTAAACTTTGCGTGGTCACCGTTGTGGGTTGAGATGTGTTCGGATCTACAACACCTGTTTCGGTTGCAGCAACTCCATCAGTTCCAAATTCGCCCACTTGATATACCTCATCTCCAATTGTATATTGATAGGCTACCGCCAAAACTTCATCGTTAGCAAGTTTTTGTTGAAGTGAAATATAGCCCAATTGAGGGTGAAATGTAAACTCGGTTGCATTTAGTTTTCTTGCGTTTTCCAATTTTGAATAATCCTGTCCTTCACTGACAGTAATTCCAGTAAAACCTGAACTTGCCGTAACTATTTCTCGAACATTAGAATTCAAGTACCCGCCATTGTCTATTAATGCTGGGTTATATTTGTTGTTTTTATTATCTGTTGGAGAATCAGGTGGGGCAATAAGAAAACCTGCTGTTGGACTCGTAACTACAACCTCATTATCGGCAAGTCCTGTAAGGCTTGTTTCTCCTAAATCCTGAAGTGCTATTATGTTTCTTAGGTTATTATTATTAGAATTTACTCTATTTTGCCTGTTTGTAACCCATACTTCTATTCGGGTAATTTGGGCTCTACTGTCCAAATAGGGATAGTTTTTTAGCGATGCATCATATTTGTTTCGGAAATATTGAGACAAGAAAAAATGCCGATCAGCATCATAATCTAATGCAAATAATTCAAAATCCTGAATCGTGGCTCCTCCTTGTGCAGTAACTGATTTATTTTGTGATTTTTGTTCAGAAAATACTCCCGTTATTGTGGTTTTTCCGAATTGAAATTGTGCTTTTACACCAAATAAACTTTGGGCACCACGAATTAATGTTCCGCTCAGGGGCATACTTACATTTCCTATTTCTAATTTTTGAAGGATACTGTCTTCATTTCCCGAATAATTTTTTAAATCCGATGGTTTTGAAACATTCCCAACGCCAGGGACGTTGGGAAGATTTGGAAGGGTTGGGTTATATTCTAATTTTATAAGATTTTGAAAAGAAAAAGTAGATTGTGTATCATAATTTGCCGTTACGCCTAGCCGTGTTCCAACTTTTCCCATCAAACTCATACTTATTTTTTGATTGAAATCAAAAGTAGTGCTAGACCTATTTTGGGGTGAAAAAGAGGGGTTGTCTTGTTTAGAATATCTAATTCCCAAATCCATTTCGACCGAACCTGTTGGTTTTATATCAATGGTATTACTTCCAAAAATAGTTTCAAAAAAACCAGAATTTACATAAAACCTTGGAAGCAAATCTTTTTTGTCAGCATCACTTCCTGTTTTTTTACCATCTATTGCATCTGCTTTCTTTTTAAAATAATCGTGCATCGATTCTTTTAAAACTAAATCATCATATTCTTTTGGTGTTAATATTATCGGATAATTAATATTGAATCCATTAACAGATTGATTATAAATATAACGATCTGAAACGGGATCATAGACATAGGCTTCCAATATACTCGGGGGATTTTTGATTTCTACTTTTCCAGTATTATATCCCGTTATTGTATCTTGTTCAGTAACTACTTGTGCCTTAACGCTAAAATTCACGAAAAGCACTAGTACGATTATACTAATATTATATAATGGTTTGTAGTCTTTAAAGTATATTGATTTCAAGTATTATAAGTTTTTTAAAGCTTGTTTTATGATTGTTTCTAGTGTTGCATCTGGATTATCTTTTACAATTCTATCCACCACTTTCTCCGAAGTTTTTCGAACAAATCCTAAAACCTCCAAAGCAGATAACGCTTCATCTTTGTTTGTATTGTTTTGACTTAGTGAAATTTCATCTAAATCGTAAACTTTTAACACTTTTTCTTTTAAATCCAATATTGCTCTTTGTGCTGTTTTATTTCCAATTCCTTTAATGGATTGAATTGTCACTACATCGCCAGAAGCTAATGCCTGAATTATTTGTTTTGGTTCTAATGAAGAAAGCATTGTTCTGGCAATACTAGCTCCAATTCCCGAAACAGATAATAACATTTTGAAAATTTCTCTTTCCGATTTTTCTACAAATCCAAATAATGTATGAGAATCTTCTTTTACTTGAAGATATACGAATAATTTTATTGACTCCGAGTTGGGAATCAACGAATAGGTATGTAAAGAAATATTCACATGATATCCCACTCCATTGCAATCAATAATAACTTCGGTAGGAGTTTTTTCTACTAATTTTCCCTGTAAATGTGCTATCATATTTTTTTATATCTTTCAAATATATGAAAAAAGTTGAATTGCCTTTTTCAAATTCAATTGCTAATTAGATTTTGTTATTTTTTTTCCTTTTTCTTGAGCATCTACAACGGCAACGGCAACCATATTTACCATTTCTTCTACGCTTGCCCCTAATTGAAAAATATGAACTGGTTTTTCCATTCCTAGCATTATTGGCCCGATAGAATCCACTTTATATAATTCTTTTAATAATTTGTAGGTAATGTTTGCTGCTTCCAAATTTGGAAAAATCAGCGTATTGATTTTTTTTCCTGCCAATTTTGAAAACGGAAATTTATTTTTTAGCATTTCTTGGTTTAAGGCAAAATCCGCTTGTAATTCGCCATCAACAAGAATGTCGGGGTGATTGTTGTGCAAATAGGCTACTGCTTGGCTTACTTTTGCCGCACTTTCGTTGCTTGAAGATCCAAAATTTGAATATGAAATCATTGCTATTACGGGTTCCATTCCAAAAAGTTTTACTGTTTTTGCAGTCATCAAAGCAATTTTGGCCAACTCATCTGCTGTTGGATTTGGGTTTATTGCAGTATCCGATAAAAACATTGGCCCACGATTGGTCATCATCATATTTGTAGTTGCCACCAATGAAATTCCAGGGGCTTTGTCAATCAACTGAAGAATTGGTTTCACAACCGATGGATAACTTCTAGAATATCCCGAAACCATAGCGTCTGCATCACCTTGGTTGACCATCATTGCGGCAAAATAATTTCTTTCTCGCATCCATTTTTGAGCATCTAAAAGCGAAATGCCTTTTCGTTGTCTTGATTTCCAAAAAATAGTGGCGTATTTATTGCGGCGTTTGTCTTCCTCTTTTGTTTTGGGATCAATAATTGGAATATCGGCTTCAAAACCTATTTCTTCTTTCAATTCCATAATAATTTCTCGGTTTCCTAACAAAATAGGAAATGCAATTTTATCTTCAAAAGCAATTTGTGCTGCTTTCAATACGTCAAGATGATCCGCTTCGGCAAAAACGACTCTTTTAGGATTTGTTTTTGCTCTATTTGCCAATAATCGCACCAGTTTATTATCCGAACCTAATCGGTCTAATAATTCTTCTTCATATTTTTCCCAATCCAAAATAGGATTCAGTGCAACTCCAGATTCCATAGCTGCTTTTGCAACTGCGGGTGCTACTGTCGAAATTAATCTTGGGTCAAATGGTTTTGGAATAATATAATCTTTTCCGAAAATTAATTTGGTTTCCCCATACGCTATATTTACTTGCTCTGGCACCGATTCTTTTGCTAATGCTGCCAATGCTTTTACGGCGGCCATTTTCATGGCTTCATTTATTTTTGTAGCTCGAACATCAAGAGCTCCTCTAAAAATATAAGGAAATCCTAAAACATTATTTACTTGGTTCGGGTGGTCTGAACGACCTGTCGCCATAATAATATCTTTGCGAGTAGCAATTGCTAAATCATAATCTATTTCAGGAATTGGATTTGCCATTGCGAAAACAATTGGTTTTTTTGCCATTCCTAAAAGCATTTCAGGCGAGAGAATATTTCCTGCAGAAAGTCCCAAAAACACATCAGCTCCTTGAAGTGCTTCCTTCAAAGTTAGGTTTGGTATTCCATTAGAATATTTTTGTTGCAGCGGAGATAAGTCTGTTCTGGTTGATGACAAAACGCCATCTTTATCAAACATTATTATTTTTTTTGGATCTATTCCCAAAAGCACATAAAGATTGGCACATGCTAATGCTGCCGAACCCGCTCCAGAAACTACTATTTTTACATCTTTGATTTTTTTGTTTGCAATTTCTAAAGCATTTAACAAAGCTGCTGACGAAATAATTGCTGTTCCGTGCTGGTCGTCATGCATCACTGGAATATTCAATTCTTCTACTAATCGTCTTTCTATTTCAAAAGATTCGGGTGCTTTTATATCTTCTAAATTAATTCCGCCAAAAGTGGGAGCTATATTTTTTACTGTTTCAATAAAAGCATCAATGTCTTTTGTGCCTACTTCTATATCAAAAACATCTATGTCGGCAAAGATTTTAAACAACAATGCCTTTCCTTCCATTACTGGTTTTGAGGCTTCTGGGCCAATGTCGCCAAGACCTAAAACGGCTGTTCCATTTGTGATTACAGCAACTAAGTTTCCTTTTGCTGTATATTTATAAACGTTATCAATATCTTTTGCAATTTCCAAACAAGGCTCAGCTACACCAGGAGAATAGGCCAATGACAAATCTCTTTGCGTAGCATATTTTTTTGTTGGCACAACCTGTATTTTCCCTGGTGTAGGTTTTGCGTGATATAATAAAGCTTCTCTTCTTTTGCGATAGTCATCCATTTGAATTGGTTTTATTCTGACTTACAAAGGTATAAGGTTGGCGTTAAAAAGGAAATATTTATTGGATTAGTTTTATAAAGTTTTCAAAAAAAGTGAAACAAATCGATGAAAAATTAGTTTCGATGAAAAATTATTTAGTGTACTTTGATACTCTTGGGCTAAAATAGTAGTGAGATTTAGGGTTTTAAGAAAGTGATATTTCTTTGTATTCCCTGAAGCTTTGTTCTTTTTACAGCTGAATTATTGAAAACTATTTTGAAGGTTTCTTCTGTAATTTCTTCCCAATCTTTTTTGGACATTTCTAATAATCCTGGATTTGGATTAAATAGTGGTTCGTTGTGTGGTTTTGAGAATTTGTTCCACGGACAAACATCTTGGCAAATGTCGCAGCCAAAAGCCCAATCCTCAAATTTGCCTTTCATTTCTTGGGGGATATTGTCTTTGAGTTCTATTGTAAAATAGGAAATGCACTTGCTGCCATCAACTATATATGGTGCGGCGATTGCATCTGTTGGGCAAGCGTCTATACAGGCGGTGCAAGTGCCACAATGGTCTGTTGTTGCCAAATCATATTCTAATTCTAAATCGATAATTAGTTCTGCTATAAAATAGAAGGAGCCTACTTGTTGCGTTAATAAATTGCTGTTTTTGCCTATCCAGCCAAGTCCACTTTTTGCGGCCCATGCCTTGTCGAGAACGGGGGCAGAATCTACGAAAGCTCGTCCTGAAACTTCTCCTATGTTTTCTTGAATGGAATAGAGAAATTCTTTTAGTTTTTCTTTTATGATGAAGTGATAGTCTTGTCCATAGGCATATTTTGAGATTTTATAGGTGTCTGAATTTTGGATTTCTGATGGGTAATAGTTCAATAATAGAGAGACGACACTTTTTGCATCATCGACTAATAGTGTTGGGTTTAGTCGTTTGTCAAAATTATTTTCCATGTAGGCCATTTGCCCGTGATGGTTTTTGTTTAGCCAGTTTTCTAATCGTGGTGCTTCTTGTTCTAGAAATGCTGCTTTGGATATTCCACAAGACAAAAACCCGAGGCGTTTGGCTTCGGATTTGATGAATTGTGTGTATTTAGATTTTTGTTCTATAATAATAAATATTCTTGTGCATCGAATGTGTTTTAGCCCTGATAGGAGCGGTATCCCTTTTTATTGTGAGGCACGAACAATAAAAAGGATTTAGCGGATAGCAGGAATAGCTCCAAATTAAAAAAGTCCTCCTTGTATGTTTGTTTTGATTTTGCCTAAATGTTTATAGGCTTTTTCGGTAACTTCTCGTCCTCTGGGGGTTCTCATGATGAATCCTTCTTGAATTAGAAATGGTTCATAAACTTCTTCGATTGTTTCGCTGCTTTCGGAAACGGCGGTTGCTAATGTTGACAATCCGACTGGGCCTCCTTTAAATTTGTCGATTATTGTGTTTAGGATTTTGTTGTCCATTTCGTCTAATCCGTGTGCATCGACATTTAATGCTTTTAGTGCATATTTTGCAATTTCGATGTCGATTTTTCCATTTCCTTTGATTTGTGCAAAATCACGAACGCGTCTCAGAAGTGCGTTGGCAATTCGAGGTGTTCCTCTGCTTCTACCCGCTATTTCGATGGCGGCTTCCATGGTGATTGGCATTTTTATTATGGCAGAACTTCTTTCTACGATTGAGGTTAGAAGTTCGGTGGTATAATATTGCAATCGGCTTTGGATTCCGAATCTGGCTCGCATTGGTGCGGTGAGTAGGCCGGAACGGGTGGTGGCACCGACTAGTGTGAATGGGTTTAGGTTGATTTGAACAGATCGGGCGTTTGGGCCTGATTCTATCATAATGTCTATTTTGAAGTCTTCCATTGCCGAATATAAATATTCTTCTACGATGGGACTGAGTCGGTGAATTTCGTCAATAAACAAGACGTCTCTTTCTTCGAGGTTTGTCAATAGCCCTGCTAAATCTCCGGGTTTGTCTAGCACTGGACCTGAAGTTATTTTTATTCCTACGCCTAATTCATTGGCCAAAATATTTGCCAAAGTTGTTTTTCCTAAACCTGGCGGCCCATGAAAAAGTGTATGATCGAGGGCTTCATTTCTTTGATTTGCGGCTTCGACAAATACTTTTAGGTTTTCTAATATTTGGTCTTGGCCTGCAAAATCGTCAAAAGAAAGTGGTCTTAATCTTTTTTCGAGATCAAGTTCTTCGGGATTAAAATTATTGTTTGTAGGGTCTAAATTTTCATTCATATTACAAATATAGGAAAGTTATGTGCAAATAAAAATGCCTTTCGGTTGGGAAAGGCATTTTAGTAGTATTTATTTTGATTAGTGATGAAGTTGTTCTTCTCCTTTTTTCATCGGTATATTTTGAGGAACGAAATCATCATCATGACCTGGTTTGCTATAATCATAAGGCCATCTGTGAACGTGAGGAATTTCTCCTGGCCAGTTTCCATGAATGTGTTCTATTGGTGCAGTCCATTCTAATGTATTTGATTTCCATGGATTTTGTACTGTTTTCTTTCCGTAGAAAATACTACTAAAGAAATTGTATAAGAACACTAATTGGAACACGCCGCCGATTAATGCAAATGTTGTTATTAGTACGTTTACGTTTTGCAAATCATCGAACAACGGAAAGTTTGTGTTGGTATAATAACGTCTTGGCAATCCTGCCATTCCAATAAAGTGCATTGGAAAAAACACTCCATAGGCACAAATTGCGGTGACCCAAAAGTGAACATATCCTAGATTTTTGTTCAACATTCTTCCGAACATTTTTGGAAACCAGTGATAGATTCCAGCAAACATTCCATATAGTGCAGATATTCCCATCACTAAGTGAAAGTGGGCAACAACAAAATAGGTATCGTGAACATTGATGTCTAGTGTGCTATCTCCAAGAATAATCCCGGTTAGTCCACCCGTTATAAATGTAGAAACCAATCCAATAGAGAATAGCATGGCTGGGTTTAATTGCAGATTACCTTTCCAAAGAGTGGTGATATAATTGAATGCTTTTACGGCAGACGGAATTGCAATTAATAGTGTTGTGAACGTAAATACGGATCCTAAAAATGGATTCATTCCAGAAATAAACATGTGGTGTCCCCATACGATTGTTGACAAAAATGCTATGGCAAGAATGGACATAATCATGGCTCTGTAACCAAAAATTGGTTTTCGAGAATTGGTTGCTATTACTTCAGAAGTTATTCCTAATGCGGGTAAAAGAACGATATATACTTCAGGGTGTCCTAAAAACCAAAATAAGTGTTCAAATAATACTGGTGATCCACCTTGATTGTGCAAAACTTCGCCTGCGATATATATATCTGAAAGGAAGAAAGAAGTGCCAAAACTTCTATCCATTATTAGCATTAATGCCGCAGATAATAATACTGGGAAAGATACTACTCCAATTATTGCAGTTACAAAAAATGCCCAGATAGTCAAAGGTAATCTGGTCATTGACATTCCTTTTGTTCTAAGATTAATTACTGTAACGATATAATTTAAAGACCCTAAAAGTGAAGATGCAATAAATATTGCCATAGAAACTAACCACAATGTCATTCCCATTCCTGACCCTGGAATTGCTTGAGGCAAAGCACTTAGCGGAGGGTATATTGTCCAACCTGCTGATGCTGGTCCTGCTTCGACAAATAGTGAAGAAACCATGACAACGCTTGAAACAAAAAACAACCAATATGAAATCATATTTAGTGTTCCTGAGGCCATATCTCTGGCGCCAATTTGCAGTGGAATTAATAAATTACTGAAGGTTCCACTGAGTGCGGCGGTCAAAACGAAGAAGACCATAATGGTTCCGTGAATGGTTACTAATGCCAAATAAATATCGTTAGTCATTATTCCATTTGGTGCAAATTTATCGCCCAATAATACGTTGAATAATTTGAAGGATTCTTCTGGCCATGCCAACTGCATTCTGAAAAGCATTGACATTCCAACGCCAATGATACCCATAATAACACCTGTAATTAGGTATTGTTTTGCGATCATTTTATGGTCGATACTAAAGATGTATTTCGTTATGAAAGTATCTTTATGATGGTGTTCGTGTTCGTGATCGTGTCCGTGATCGTGACCTTCTGCTGACATATATTTTTTCTTTAAATTTTTATCAATATTATTTCATTGCAACCTTATTGGCAGCGACAACATTTTCTGTTTTTGAGGAATCAACTGGTGTTTCGCCTTCTACTGGAGCAGGCGTCTTTGCAGCTTTTACTTCTTGAACGACAGTTGCTTTTTCCTTTAGCCATTTTTTATAGTCTTCTGGAGTATCTACTATAATTTTCATTTGCATATTATAGTGAGAAACGCCACAAATTTTATTACAAAGTAGCAAATAATCAAATGTATAAGGATCAAGTGCTGTTTCTCCTTTAGCAACTAGTTCGGCACTCTTTTTAGTTCGGATTGCGTTGATGTTTGCTACCTTATCTATCATGTAAGGCAACTCTCTATATTCATCAGTGGTATAGGTTGGTGTGAAGGCAAATTCGGTTACCATTCCTGGAACACAATTCATTTGAGCTCTAAAATAGGGCATAAAAGCAGAGTGTAATACATCTTGAGAACGCATTTTGAAGTGAATTTTTTTACCTTTTGGTATATGTAATTCGCTTACTACAATATCATCTTGAGCATAAGGGTCTTCTAGGTCAACTCCTAATGTGTTTACGCCTTCTATATATCTTACATTTGCTTTTCCAAGAACTTCGTCTGCTCCTGCATATCTTGCAGTCCATTTGAATTGTTGTGCATATAATTCAACAACTACGGTATCTTCATCATCATCGATAAACATAATATTTGTCCATGCATACAACCCATAAAGAATTAATCCTGCTAGAACGATGGCTGGAATAATACTCCATATCGCTTCTAATTTATTATTATCTGCAAAATATAGTGCTTTATTGTTTTTGTTCCCTCTGTATTTGAAGGCAAAATAATGTAAAAGAACTTGAGTAATGGCTTGAACAATAAAAATCAATACCCATGTGATATTCATTAAATTGTCAATTTGTGGCCCGTGTTCGGAAGCTGGAGTGTGAAGTACTAAATTTCCCCATTTCAACAATCCATAAATAGTGAATATGTATATAAATGCAAGAAAACCAAACATTAAATACCCCTGAACGTTATTATCATTATCGTTAGCAACTTGCGAATCATCTGAAACTTCGCCTACTTGGGTTAGATCGAATATTTTCGTTAATTGCCATAAGGCAATGGATAATAAAACTAAAACTATAATTACCAACAAACTTGTCATCTGTTTTTTTCTTTAAATATTAATAATGAAAATGTTTGCTTTCCTCAATGAATGGGTTTCTTTTTGGAAGCAGTGGGGCTTTTGATAGAGCTGAAAATACTACAAAAACGAATAATCCGAAGAAGAAAAATAGTGCGCCAATTTCTGGAACTCCAATAAACCATTGGTCTCCAACTGTTCCTGGCATAATCATATTGAAAAAGTCAATATAATGTCCTAATAATATTACAATACCTGCCATTACTAGAATCCATGTAATTCTTTTGAAATCGGTATTAATTAATATTAATAGTGGAAATACAAAATTCATAACTACTGCTCCAAAGAATGGTAATCTATATAATTCTATTCTTGTAACGAAATAGGTTATTTCTTCGGGAATATTGGCATACCAAATAAGCATAAATTGTGAAAACCATAGGTAGGTCCAGAAAACACTAATACCGAACATAAACTTTGCTAAATCATGAATATGACTTGTATTTACGTTTTCTAAATATCCTTTTGATTTTAGATATAATGTTACCATTGCAATAGTTGTAATTCCGCTCACGAAGAAGCTAGCAAATACATACCACCCAAATAAGGTGCTAAACCAGTGTGGGTCGATTGACATTATCCAATCCCAAGACATTATTGATTCTGTAACGATAAAGAATACTAAGAATAGAGCTGACATTTTAAAGTTTTTCTTGTAGAAAGAATCATCGTTAGCTTCATCTTGGGCTAAACAATTTTTTCTTGAAAAATAACGATATAGATTCCACCCTATCAAGAAAATTGCAGCTCTAATAATCCAGAACGGAAAATTCAAATAGCCTGATTTCGCTTGAATTAATTTGTCTTCGGCTACTACTTCAGGGTCTAACCATACAAATAAGTGGTTAAAATGTAAACCGCATAGGATTAATAACAGGAAGAAAAGTACAGATCCTACTGGAAGATAAGCTGTGATTCCTTGCATAACTCTAAATAACACAGGAGACCAACCGGCTTGAGCCACTTGCTGTATTGCATAAAAAGCTAAAACCCCCATTGAAACTAGCAAAAAGAAAATACATGAAACATATAATGCTGCCCATGGTTTGTTTTGTAATTGTTTTAAAACATGCTCTAAATGTGCTTCATGTTCAGCATGTTGAGTTTTGTTTTCAACAGCTGATGATTCATGATGAGCAGAAGTACTAGCTTCGTGATTTCCTCCATGTTCAGTTGAGGCTAGAATTTTTTCAACATCGTGAATGTCTTTTGGTGCAGCGAAAAAACCATAACCAATTCCAAGAGCTCCGATTAGCATTAGAATGAGAGAAAAAGTTTTTAATTTACTTGAAAATGTGTACATATCTATTGAGATGAGTTATTCTTTAATTATTGTTCGTTTCTTAGTTTTAGCACATAGGCAGAAACCAACCAACGTTCATGAGAGCTTAATTGATTTGCGTAGGATCCCATTGCGTTAAGTCCAAAAGTTTGTACATGAAAAATACTTCCTTCAGTTATTGGACGGTCTTTATAACTTGGTACTCCCAAATATTTTCCTTGCGTTACAAGTTTCCCTTTTCCATCTCCTTTATCACCGTGACAAATTGAGCAATAAATTCCGTATAATTCTTTTGAAGTATCCATGTCTTTTGAAGACAGGGTATCCAGTGGAGATTTCAAATTTGCTTTGGCTAATTCATAACCAGCTGTTGAATTTTCATATTCGTAGGTTTCAAAACCTCTTTTTATTGAACCATTTGCTGGAAGTTGTCCTTCTTTGCCATCTTTGAATGCGTTGGATTCTGAATATGTTTCATAGGCAACTGATTCATACATGTTTGGCATGTATTGATAGTTTGGGTTTTTCGTGTCGTGGCAAGAAGTTACTAATGCAGACAACGTTATTAGCAGTGCTATATTATATATGTTTTTCATATCTAATTAATGCTTATCAATTACTTTTACTTCTACTGCTCCTGTTTTTTTAAAGAAAGAAACTAATTCTTCTTCATTGTTGTTGACAGCAACTTCCATCAAGAAGTGATCATCTGTAGTTCTTACATCTGGATTTTCTGCTTGTTTAAATGGCCACAATCTACTTCTCATATAAAAAGTAATAACCATTAAGTGAGCTGCAAAAAAAACAGTCATTTCAAACATAATTGGAACAAATGCAGGCATGTTATCAACATAACTAAAACTTGGTTTTCCGCCAATATCTTGTGGCCAATCTTGAATCATGATATAATTCATCATCACTGTTGCTACGGTGATTCCGATACAACCATAGATGAAAGCACAAATGGCTAAACGTGTTGGGGCAATTCCCATCGCTTTATCCAATCCGTGAACTGGAAAAGGCGAAAAAACTTCTTCAATATGATGATGAGCGGCTCGCGTTTGTTTTACGGCATTCATCAAAACATCATCGTCATTATATATTGCGTAAATTACTTTATTACTCATGATGTGAATCTTTATTTTCTTTTCTTTCTCTTATATAATTTTCACCTGTTGCTTTCAAAATTGTTTTTACTTCTGCTTGAGCAATAACTGGGAATGTTCTAGCATAAAGTAGGAACAAAACGAAGAAGAATCCTATGGTTCCGATAAATATTCCGATATCTACAAATGTTGGTGAAAACATTGTCCATGAAGACGGAAGATAATCTCTGTGAAGTGAGGTAACGATAATTACAAAACGTTCAAACCACATTCCGATATTTACTACAATAGAAATAATGAAAGAGAACATTATACTAGTTCTTAATTTTTTGAACCACATAAATTGTGGAGAAAAAACGTTGCAAGTCATCATTGACCAATAGGCCCACCAGTATGGCCCTGTAGCTCTATTCAAAAATGCATATTGTTCGTATTCTACACCAGAATACCAGGCTATAAAAAGTTCGGTAATATAAGCAACACCTACAATAGAACCTGTAATCATGATTACAATATTCATCAATTCGATATGTTGTATTGTGATATAGGCTTCTAGGTTAGACACTTTTCTCATTATGATTAACAAGGTATTTACCATTGCAAAACCTGAGAATACTGCTCCTGCGACAAAGTAAGGAGGAAAAATTGTTGTATGCCAACCTGGAATAACAGAGGTTGCAAAGTCCATCGATACAATTGTGTGAACAGAAAGTACAAGTGGAGTTGCAAGTCCAGCAAGAACTAATGATACTTCTTCAAAACGTTGCCAATCTTTTGCTCTTCCGCTCCAGCCAAAGCTCAATATCGAATAGATTCTTTTTGTAAATGGATTCACGGCTCTGTCTCTAATCATTGCAAAATCTGGCAATAATCCTGTCCACCAGAAAACAAGAGAAACAGAAAGGTAGGTAGAAATTGCAAATACGTCCCAAAGTAAAGGCGAATTAAAGTTAACCCATAATGAACCAAATTGATTTGGAATTGGTAGTACCCAATAGGCTAACCAAGGTCGTCCCATGTGGATAATTGGAAATAAACCTGCCTGTATTACAGAAAAAATTGTCATTGCCTCTGCCGAACGGTTAATTGCCATTCTCCATCGTTGACGAAATAATAATAATACTGCAGAAATTAAGGTTCCTGCGTGACCGATACCTACCCACCAAACAAAGTTTGTGATATCCCATGCCCAACCAACAGTTTTATTTAATCCCCAAGTTCCTATACCGGTTGAAATGGTATAAATAATACAGCCTAATCCCCAAAGGAAAGCGGCTAATGCAATTGAAAATACTATCCACCAATGTTTGTTGGCTTTTCCTTCGACAGGAGCAGCTACATCAACAGTTACATCGTGAAATGATTTATCACCTATAACTAAAGGTTTTCTAATGGGTGCTTCGTAGTGAGACGACATAATCCTTTATCTTATTAATTTATTATTGACTAAGTATTTCTAACTTTTACGTGATAGATTACGTTTGGTTTTGTTCCAA
>CAIJXW010000069.1 GCA_903824755.1 uncultured Bacteroidota bacterium
AACTTTTAAAATCAAACTAAATAAATACTAATAATAAAAACTATGAAAATGAAATTAAAAATTCTATTTTTCTTATTTATTGCAACAACAGCAATACATGCACAAAGTATCAAAAAAGTAGTTCCAACAAAGAAAGGAGTTTCTACAAAAAAATCAGAAATGATTACCAAAAAACCTACAACATCAGAGGAAGGAATTTTTGCAGAATTTACTACTTCAAAAGGAAAAATACTTTTGCAATTAGAATATCAAAAAGCCCCAATTACAGTAGCTAACTTCATTACTTTGGCGGAAGGAACAAATACATTTGTTACCGATGAAAAATTAAAAGGGAAGCCCTATTATAACGGATTGAAATTTCATCGTGTGATTAAAGATTTTATGATTCAGGGCGGTGATCCAGCAGGAAATGGCTCAGGGGGAGCAGGTTATAGCTTTAAAGATGAGTGTCTTCCAGAATTAGTTTTTGATAAAGGTGGGATATTGGCAATGGCAAATTCAGGCCCAGCAACAAATAGCAGTCAATTTTTTATTACGCACAAAGACACGCCTTGGTTGAACGGAAAGCATACTATTTTTGGACATGTAATTACTGGAATGGAAACCGTAAACTCTATCGCTCAAGACGATATTATGAATAGCATTACAATTATTAGAAAAGGGGCTTCCGCCAATAAATTTGATGCCAAAAAAGTTTTTGCTGATTATTTTGCAACAAAAGGTGAAGACGATAAGAAACAAGCAATTGCACAAGCAGAAATGAGGGCAAAAAAGGAAGCAGCAGATGCAGAAGCAAAAAAAATATATGATGCTCAATATGCACCAGTAAAAGCGGCAAAAGTTGCAGAACTTGATGCAATAAAAGCGGCTGGAACGCCCACTGCAACCGGATTAGTTTTTAATATCGTTAAAAAAGGTTCTGGAGTGAAACCAGTAGAAGGAACAAATGTATATGTTCATTATGCAGGTTATTTAGAGGACGGAAGCTTGTTTGATAGTAGCAAAGAGGAAGTTGCAAAGTTGTATGGAAAATTTGATCAAAAAAGAGCTACGCAAAACGGATATCAACCCTTCCCATTTCAAGCAGGAAAAAAAGATGGATTGATTCCAGGATTTATTGAAGGATTAGAGCAAATGTCCTTTGGCGATAAAGCAGTGGTGTTTATACCATCAAAATTAGGCTATGGAGAACGTGGTGCAGGAGGTGTCATTCCGCCAAATGCAAACATCATTTTTGAGATAGATTTAATGGAGAAAGCTCCAACACCAGAAGCAATTTCAAAATAAAAACATTTTTTTATATTAAGAAAGGCACAGAGAAATAATCTTTTGTGCCTTTTTTTTGATTAAAAATTTGAATCTAATTATTTTTAAATTTCCAATCAAATTCATCTTTATCATTTATAATGGCACCGATTTCAAATTTTACTACCTCGTCAAATTCGGTTTGAAAGATAATCCAATTTTCTTCATTGAAATAATTCTCAAATGTATCAAAAGATTCTTGGGTGAATTTTGAGATACCATTTTTGGTCATTTCGGTTTTTATAGCGCTTATGTTTTTTCCAATAATTTTTGTACCGAACAATTCCAAATCTTGACTGGAAGCAACAATATATCCTAGCTTAAAACTTTCGTCTTTATAGAATGTTAAACGCATTTTTTGATTATTATATGCGAAAATAACATTTTCATCTTCGTCATTATAATTACTATTCGGTTTTCCATAAAGAGCAATCACATCATTTTGCTTCATTCCGAAAAGAAGTTTATCGATGCCGTTTTTTAGAATAATTTTCATATTAGTATAGTGTTTTATTTGATTTGGCAAAGTTCGTGAAGTTTTATATAAAGTCAACTACTATTCTAGTCTAGTTTTGTTTAATTATACTGTTAAAAATAAAATAATTCATCGATTTATTAAGTAATTTTTATATTATATCATAAAAGCACGCAAATAAAATTTACATTCTATATAATAATCTATTTTTGTAAAAAAAAATATTTCCAAAAAATTTGAATATATGCACGACATATTCTTCCAATTATAGGTTTTAGTATTAGTATATTTTTTATTTCTTTTAAAGATATTTCAGCAAATGTTTTGTTATTGAAGATTTTTTTGTTTGAATTTATAATTGTTACCTCAAATAAATTTAATTCTTATTTAGAATACCATTTAAAAGCATTTTATTATTCATTTAACAAAAACTCAACTTATAATTAGCTATTTTAATACCTAAACGGGATAGCCGAAACCCGAAAAACTAGGCAAAAAACAACTAAATACAAAAACATGAAAAAAATTACTTTATTAGTAACATTAATTGTCACAACTACATTTTCTTGCTTGAATGCACAAATTACTTCACCAGCACCTTATTG
>CAIJXW010000070.1 GCA_903824755.1 uncultured Bacteroidota bacterium
ATGTTACGAAATTTGATTGATATTTTATACTTTTATCAAAAAAAAATGCTAAAAAGTAATTTTTCAAATCTCTATTTTGAGGCTGGAACTGATGAAGCTGGTCGTGGCTGTCTTGCTGGCCCTGTCACAGCAGCTGCAATCATTTTGCCAGAAAATTTTCAAAATGAAGTATTAAATGATTCCAAACAATTATCGGAAAAGAAAAGAGATTTTTTAAAACCAATTATCGAAAACGAAGCAATTAGTTTTGCAGTTACACATTTAGAGCCAGCGATTATTGATGAAATTAATATTTTGAACGCTTCAATAAAAGCCATGCAAGAATCAATATTGAAATTAATACCTCTACCTATATATATTATAGTAGATGGAAATCGGTTCAAACCTGTTGGAGAAATTCCTCATAGCTGCATTGTCAAAGGTGATTCTAAATATATGAGCATTGCAGCAGCATCTGTTTTGGCAAAAACATATCGTGATGAATATATGAATAAAATTCATGAAGAATTTCCGATGTATAATTGGAAACAAAATAAAGGATATCCCACAAAAGAACATCGTGAAGCAATAAAGAAATATGGTATCACAAAATACCACCGACTCACATTTAGATTATTACCTGAACAATTAAAATTAGAAATTTAGATTTTTTGAACAAAAGTGCATTCAAACAATTCTGAAAAATGTTTTAGGATTTTTACTTTTACTTCAACTTCATCTACTTTTTGAACTCCAAGCTCAACATTTAATGATGTTACGGCTTTTCCTCGAATTCCACATGGGATTATATTGTCAAAATAGCCTAAATCGGCATTTACATTTAATGCAAATCCGTGCATAGTCACCCATCGTGAGGCACGAACTCCGAGTGCACAAATTTTGCGGGCAAATGGTGTTCCAGCTCCAAGCCAAACGCCTGTTTCGCCTTCACTTCGGGTGCATTCTAGCCCGTATTCGGCAAGGGTGAGAATTATAACTTCTTCTAGAAATCGAAGATATTTGTGAATGTCGGTAAAGAAATTTTCTAAATCTAAAATTGGATAGCCTACTATTTGTCCTGGCCCGTGATAGGTAATGTCTCCCCCACGGTTAATTTTATAGAAACTTGCTTCTTTTTGGGCCAATTGTTTTTCGGATAGAAGTAGGTTGTTTAAATCGCCACTTTTTCCGAGGGTATAAACGTGTGGATGTTCTACAAACAGAAAATAATTTGGGGTTTCGATAGTGGTTTCTTCCCTCCTATTTTTTATTTTTAGATCTACTATTTCTTTGAATAAATTTTCCTGAAACTCCCAAGTTTGCTTGTAGTCTTTTTTTGCTAAATCTTGAAGCTGGATAATTTTGTTCATTTTTCCGATTGAGAAACGAAGAAATTTTTCGTTTGCATTTTTGTGAGGTGCAAAGATAATGAGTTTTGGAGGATAAATGTTGTTTTTTACCTTTTTTGAAAAGTGATTAGAAAACAGAGCGTCCTAAAATAGCCCCGATAGAAGTGGAAATCCTGTTCTTGAGTCCCGCCGATTTCTTGTTATTGAAAAAGCTATCGAAAGAACAGATTGAAGCGAATAGCGGGACAAACAAAGTTGATAACAATACTATTTCGGCTCCAAAAAATTCTGAAATCTAAAAAAACAGAAATCTATAATCTTTTATTATCTTTGCAGTCTTAAAATTTTAACAAAATGGCATTATCCGAGCAAGAAATACTTCGAAGAGAGGCACTTACAGAATTACGCAATTTAGGCATTGAACCCTATCCTGCTGCCGAATTTATTACGACTACTTATTCCAGTGAAATTCTTTCTAATTTTGAAAAGTTTGAGGGAAAAGAAGTGGTTTTGGCAGGAAGATTAATGGGAAAACGCATTATGGGCAAGGCTTCGTTTGCGGAGTTGAAGGATACGGAAGGGCGGATTCAAATATATGTTTCTAGAGATGATATTTCTAATGATGAGGAGAAAACGATGTATAATGTTGTTTTTAAAAAGCTATTGGATATAGGCGATTTTATAGGTGTTCGTGGTACTGTATTTAAAACTCAGGTGGGAGAGATTTCGGTTCATATTTATGGTCTAACTGTTTTGGCGAAAGCCCTAAAGCCTTTGCCAATAGTTAAAACTGATGCTGACGGAAAAACGCATGATGCTTTTTCTGACCCAGAAATGCGATATCGAAGAAGATATGTTGATTTGACGGTGAATGATCATGTGAAATCTACTTTTATTAAAAGGACAAAATTGTTTAATGCGATGCGATCTTTTTTTAATGACAAAGGGTATTTGGAGGTAGAAACGCCTGTTTTGCAACCTATTGCTGGGGGTGCTGCTGCTCGTCCTTTTATGACGCACCACAACTCGCTGGATATTCCTTTGTATATGCGAATTGCGAATGAATTGTATCTAAAAAGACTGATTGTTGGTGGTTTTGAAGGGGTTTATGAATTTTCAAAAAACTTCAGAAATGAAGGTATGGATAGAACTCATAATCCTGAATTTACGGCCATGGAAATATATGTAGCCTATAAAGACTATAACTGGATGATGCAATTTACCGAAGATTTACTGGAGCATTGTGCAATTGCTGTAAATGGAACATCGGAAGTGGTTTTTGGTGAGCATCACATAAATTTTAAAGCTCCTTATGCACGAGTAACAATGACTGATGCTATCAAGAATTTTACTGGTTTTGATATTTCTGGAAAAACAGAAAGCGAATTGTATTTGGCCGCCAAAGAAATGGGAATTGATGTTGACCAAACAATGGGAAAAGGAAAATTGATTGATGAGATTTTTGGAGCAAAATGCGAAGGAAATTATATTCAGCCAACATTTATTACGGATTATCCAAAAGAAATGTCTCCGTTGTGCAAACAACATCGAGATAATCCTGAACTGACAGAGCGATTTGAGTTGATGGTGTGCGGAAAAGAAGTAGCAAATGCCTATTCTGAATTGAACGACCCAATTGATCAAAGAGAACGATTTGAAGAACAAATTAGATTGTCTGAAAAAGGAGATGACGAAGCAACTGGGATAATTGACGAAGATTTTCTTCGTGCTTTAGAATACGGAATGCCTCCAACATCGGGACTTGGTATTGGAATGGATCGATTGATAATGTATCTTACAAATAACGCTTCTATACAGGAGGTTTTATTTTTCCCACAAATGCGTCCTGAGAAAAAACAAGTGCAAATTGAACTATTGGAAGACGAGAAATTGATTGTTAATTTATTAAAATCAAATGATTCAAAAATGGATTTAGGCGTTTTAAAAATAAAGTCTGATTTGAGTGGAAAAAAATGGGATGCAGCCATGAAAGGGTTATCAAAATATGGATTTATTAAAGTTAGCGTAGCTGGCGAAACAAAAATAGTTGAACTAACGGCCTAATTCAATTTTTTGGCTAATAATAAAAAGAAAAAAATGAAAAAATCTAAAAAAATTGGACTTATAGTTATACTAAATTTTATTACTGTAACAATGACTGCTCAAACCTTCACGTGGGGCACTGCTTCGTCTTCAATGAAAGAATTTGATGCAAAAATTAATTATATTTTAGATACAAAATTGTATCAAACTAACTCGGTTTATAACGACAAAGTATTTAATCGAGACGTAAAATCCAATTCGTATTTGCTTCAAAATTTAAACAAAGAAAAAACGGTAGATTTTAGTGTAGGGCAACCTATAATGGGAAAAGCTATGCAGACACATTTAGAAATGTTTCAAGAAAAAGGGACAAATCAAATCATTTTTTTAGATGAATTTAATACAAAAACAAAGGAAAGGGAATTATTTTGGCAAAGAATAAATTTGGAAACAAATGAAAAAACAATTCCCGCATTTATAACTTCTATGCCAACAAGAAATTCTAACTATTATATCACTCAATCGCCTAACAAACTTTATTATGCTGTTGTAAAGCAATTTTCATTCGACAAAAAAATGAACGAGAAAATAAATGTTACGCTTATTGATAAGGATTTTAAAGTTGTCAAAGAAATTTCATTTGAAACTCAATATTTGAATAAAACTCAATCTGAACCAAAATTTTTTGTTTCGAATAATGGTGCTGTATTCATAGTGAAAGATATTGATTTGGCAAAATTAAAACCCTTTAAAACCCTTTATTACTGGGACGGAAACGGAACAACGATGCAAGAAACTAGTTTGAAATTTGATAATGATTTTCAAATTTATCAATTTAAAGGTCATTTTGATGGTGATGATTTTTATCTACATGGGTTTTATACCCGAATAGGTTCGAAAGGAGTTCAAATGTATGGTGGCGGATTACCAGCAGCAGGGATTTATGCTGCAAGATTCAGTTCAAAAGGGGAAAAAAAGTATCTAATGGCAAACGAAACCGAAGAAATTCCGGGACTAAACCTAAAGGATTTTGTTTTTGATGGAATAAAAACTTGGCTGATGGCAGACAAAATGTTTTTACTTCAAAAAAATAAACCTCCAGTTCCAGGTGCACCTGGAAGTTTTAACTTTGAAAAAGACAATTTTTATTCTAATGATGGAATAGTATTTGGAAAATTAGATAATGAAACAGGTAGATTAGAATGGAAAAAAATATTGAAATTTGAAGAGCCAAACACAACTAATGACAACGGTACATTTCTTTCCTATTTATATTTTTTGAGCAATAATCAGCTTTCTCTTATCTATAATGATACTCAAAAAACTAAAATCGATAAATTTATCATGAATGATCGCTTTACGAATTTGGAGGTTTATGATAGTGCTGGAAATCAAATTTCAAGTAATTTAATTCCAATTACAGGTTTAGAATTAAAATATACACCAAATTATGGATTTGATGAAAATTTTGATTTAGACACAACTGTACTTGTGAAAGTTAGCGAAGGCAAATATATTGTTAGAGCAAAGTCAGGAAGTAATGAGAAATTTGGATATTTAACTTTTTAAGGATTTTTAGAATGAAAAAACAACTATCAATTATACTACTATTTTTTTGCTTTGGTATATTAAAAAGCCAAACTGTAGAATACAGAACAGTCAATTTTACGCAAACATTGTTTCCAAAAAAAACATTGCCTGCAAATATTAAAAACTATAATGTTACCGTTACCACTCCATATCTAAAAGACGATAGTTCATTTAGAAAAATTGCTGAGGAAAAATATCAAAAAGATTTGGTTGATTTTCCTAATGTAATTAAAGCTGCCGAAAAATATTATACCGATGTTACAATGGTAGAATATAATCGAAAGGTTGCAGAATCAAAAGAGAAATACAAATTAGAATCGGAGCAATTCAATAAGATGAGTACTCTAGAACGACTCGCTTTGATAGAGCAAAAACCAGTGCTAAGAATACCAGAAAAACCATATTATTCCGCACCGCAGCCTCCAAGAATTGAGACGATAAATACAAGTGATGTTATTATTTTCAATCCAGAAACACTAGCAAAATCCTATATAAAACTAAACGGATTTGGAGACGGAACAGATGGGATTCAAATAAAAATTGATTTCAAGGGTTTTGAATATATAGAACCTGTTGCAACAATAGTAAATGTTGAAAACTATAATCCGCAAACAAAAGAAAAGTTTTTTACTAAACAAACGCAATTTGTAACAAAATATAGACATCCAACAACAGTTCAGGTAACTGCGGATAACAAGAATTTAGTGAGTGGTGTTTTTCAAGGAACGAATGAATATCAAATAAAAAATTCAAGTTCAAAACCAACAAGAATTTATCTTGAAAGACAAGAAGTTGAAACAATTATGAACAGTATTAACAACTTTTTGAATGATCAATATGGTTATACAAAACTAACAAGATATGCCATTATATATTTTGTAAAAAATAGAAAAGGAGAATATGACGATATAGAAAAAGCAAGGGATTTTGCCATTTCTGGCTATAAAAATTATACAGAACATCAAGAAGAAGCCCTGAAAGATATAGCAAATGCAATAGCCATTTGGGAAAAAACAATTACCGAAGTTAATTATGACGACAACAAAGCACGGATTGACGAGAAAGTAGGAACGGCAATATTGAAGAATTTAATATTTTCTACAATTATGACAAATGATTTTGAAAAAGCTAATAAATATTTAACCGAATTCAAGTCGCTTCGTTTAAGTTATGACGATAAGCAGTTTGCTGATAATCATGAAAAAATGGCGGCCGATTTAAAATCAAGATTTGAAGGAAAATAAATATTTTTAGTTCTTTTGATTGAATTTTTTGTTTTAGAAATCTAACTTTTTTTGAATTAAACCATTGAAAATTTCATTTGTCTTATTAGCTAATAACCTCATTTAAATAAACATGAAAAAATTAATTTTAGTCGCTTTCCTAACATTAGGAATGTCCACATTTGCTCAAGTAGAGAAAAAAGAAAATGAAAAAATGGAATCAAGAGAGAGAATGTCTCCTGAGGAAAGAATTCAGAAAGAATTGAAAAGAATGACAAAGGTTTTGAATCTAACGGAAGCTCAACAAAAAGAAAT
>CAIJXW010000071.1 GCA_903824755.1 uncultured Bacteroidota bacterium
AATCCCTCTGATACAATCAAAATCAATTGCCTTCCTACTTCTACAACGCACCAAATTGTTCGGCATAGTTATTATACTTTGTCCTATAATGAAGCGTTTGAACAGGCGGAATGGGTTGCTTATTTTTTGAGGGGCGATGCGGGGAATTCGCATCATTTCAAACGGCCAAGATTTCGGGAAGATTTTAAGATAAAAACAGAATCGGCGGGATTGAATAATTATAAGAAATCTGGTTTTGATCGAGGACATCTTTGTGCTGCCGCCGACATGAGGTTTTCTCAGGAGGCTTATAATGAAACTTTTTTTACTTCAAATGTTTCTCCTCAGCGGCATAATTTCAATGACGGAATTTGGAAAAAACTGGAAGAAAAATCAAGATATTGGGCACAAAAATATAATGGTATTTTTGTTGTAACGGGGGGAGTACTTCAGAAGGGTTTGCCCACAATTGGTTCGGAGCGTGTGGCTATTCCGAATTATTTTTATAAAATTTTGTTTTGCAATTATAAGGGAAAATATAAGATGATTGGTTTTTTGATGCCACACAAAAAAAGTGATTTGCCTATTTATAATTTTGTTGTTTCGGTAGATTATATTGAGAAAATTACAGGAATTGATTTTTTCCCAGAATTGGACAATGCTACCGAAAATGAACTTGAAGCTCAACAGGATTATAAAAAATGGAGTTTCTAGTTTACAGATTCCCTAGCCCAGATTGAAGAGGAAATCCCACAAGATTTTGCGGAATTATGAATTTGAGGGAAAAAGTTCTAAATCTTGTGGATTGTATCGGAAAGCTGGAAATAGCTTCAAAAAAATTACCATTCGTTTACTTTATTGGCGTCCATTTTTAGAAAAATAAACAACAGAATTGTGAAGCCCCAAAGTCCAGAACCTCCGTAGGAGAAGAAGGGTAGCGGCACTCCGATTGTTGGAAATATCCCTAAAACCATCGCGATATTGACGAAGAAATGGATGAATAATATTCCTGCCACGCAATATCCATATACCCTACTGAATTTTGTTTTTTGCCTTTCGGAGAGGTATATAACCCTGAGGATTAGACCAATAAATAACGATATCACTATAAGTGAGCCAAAAAATCCCCATTCTTCGCCTACGGTTGTGAAAATATAATCGGTGTGTTGCTCGGGTACAAAGCCTCCTTTTGTTTGCGTTCCTTCGAGAAATCCTTTACCGAAAAAACCTCCTGAACCTATGGCTATTTCTGATTGATTTGTGTTATAACCGATTCCTCTCATATCGACTTCTTTGCCTAAAAGTATATTAAAACGGTCTCGATGGTGTTGCTTGAATACGTTGTCAAAAACATAGTTTACCGAAAAAACAAATCCGGTAACCAGTATAAATATCATGGCACTTGCTAGAATATTTCTATTTGAAATTCGGCTTCTAAAATAGATAATAATTATAGTTATTAAGGCCATTAATGCGACTGCCCAGGGCTCGAATATTAGTGCTAAAACAAATAAAAATATGGCAACAAATCCTGTCCAAACATACCATGAAGGCAAGCCTTCGCGGTAAAGCACGATAATAAATACGCTATATATTAAAGCACTTCCTGGATCGGGCTGAGGTAATATTAGCATTACTGGTAGGAAAATTATGGTTAATACCTGAATTTGCCTCCTTAATGTTTTTAGATTTATTTGAACATCACTAAGAAATTTAGCTATTGCTAATGAGGTTGCGGCTTTTGCAAATTCTGAGGGTTGCAATGTGAAGCCGCCAAAAGAATACCAACAGCGTTGTCCAGCAATTGTTTTTCCGAAAATAAAGAGTCCTGCCAATAATATTAGGGCTACTGCGAAGATAATGCTGGAATATTTTTCATAAAATTTTCCTTCTACGGAAAGCACGATAAAGATGAGTGGAATTGTAAAAAAGACGAACATCATTTGTTTGCCATAGATTTGGCTAAAATCAAACAGCGAGGCGTCTTGTGCGGAGTTTGAAAGGGAAGACGAGTAAATATTTAGCCAACCCATAATTACTAATATGGCATAGATTGCTACGCTAATCCAGTCTAAGTTGCTTGTTACGCTTTGGTTTTTCATCTTTTATTAATCTCTTATTTATATTGTTTTTAAGATATTAATTTGTTTTTGGGACGTTTATTTTACTTTTCAAAATAGAATCTTTTTTTCTTAATTCTAATTTTACAGTTTCAGAAAGTCCGCCTAATTTTGCATATCTACCTTGCAAACTCGTATTTAATATTCTGGTTTCCAAATCCGTTCGGGAGATTTTTTTCTTTAAATATTTTTCTATTAAAAGACTTGCAATTGGACCAGCTATTGTTGCTCCATATCCGCCGTTTTCTATCATTACAGCTATGGCTATTTTTGGATTATCTTTTGGAGCGAAGGCCACAAAAATCGAGTGGTCTTCTAATTTTGTTCTTTTTCCATCAATTTTAGCAAAATTTTCGGCCGTTCCTGTTTTTCCGCAAATGTCTATTCCTTCCACTTTTAGTGCATAGGCTGTTCCTAGATTATAAACATCAAAAAGTCCCTCTATCATTGGGGCAAAATGACTTTTATCTATTGTAGTTGTGTGTTTTGTTCTGAATTTTTTATCTATAAATTCGCCCTTTATTTTTTTGATGATATGAGGCGTATAATAATAGCCTTTATTAGCGACAGTTGCCATCATGTTTGCCAATTGCATTGGAGTCATCAAAACTTCTCCTTGCCCAATTGCGTTCGAAATTATGGTTTTTCCACTCCAACCCCAGTCGGGATACATTTTTTTATAGGTTTTTGAATTTGGGATTTTCCCTTTTCTACCTGTTGGCAAATCATATCCCATAAATCGTCCTAAACCAAAACTTTTTATGTGATTACTCCATACATCTACAGCATAAGTTGGCTTCGTATATTTTGCAATTGTTCGTAAATATACATTAGAAAAATAGGCATTACAAGATTTATAAATACCAACATGAAGGTCACGCAATCCCCCGCCACAGTGGCAACCTTGAAATCTTCCGCCAGCATAAGCAAATCCGTGGTTGCAAGTAAAAGTGGTGCCAACATCGATTACTTTTTCCTGAAGACCTACAAGTCCAGTCATTATTTTGAAGGGTGAGCCTGGTGGATACTCAGCCAAAAGACCTCGGTCATATAGTGGTTTTGCAATAGAATCCCTATATAGCAAGGTATAATTTCTGGATCGTTGTCTTCCTACTAATATGGAAGGATCATAGGACGGAGCGGTTACTAGTGCTAATATTTCGCCTGTTGATGGTTCGATAGCTACTATGCCGCCTCGTTTATTGGTCATTAATTCTTCACCATATTTTTGAATTTCCAAATCGATTGAAAGGCGAATGTCTTTTCCTTGAACAGCGATAGTGTCAAATCTTCCTTCTTTATAGGGGCCGATTTCGCGATTGTACTTGTCTTTTTGAATGTATTTAACCCCTTTAATTCCACGAAGCGTTTTTTCGTAGCTTTCTTCAACACCTTGTTTGCCTATAAAATCTCCGCTATTGTAGTAGGGATTTTTAGCAATTTCCCTTTCATTTACTTGAGTAATAGATCCAAAAACATTGGCTCCAAAATTTACCTGATAATCTCGTAGGGAACGTTTTTGGATATAAAATCCTTGAAATTTTCTTATTTTTTCTTGGAAAGCAGCATATTCTAGTTTGTTTAATTGTGGTAGAAATATTGAGGGCAATCGCGGACTATAAACTGTTGCTTTGGACATTCTTTCGATATAAAACTCCTTTGTAACATTCAATAAATGACAAAATTCTAAAGTATCAATATTTTTGACTTCTTTTGGAATCACCATAATATCATAGGAGGGTTGATTTGCAACGAGTAGTTTGCCATTTCTATCATAAATATAACCTCGCTCTGGATAGTCATATTTTATTTTGATAGCATTATTTTCTGATTTTAATTTTAGTGAATCATCGATTACTTGAAGATAAAAAAGCCGAAGCAATAGCATTCCTGTCAGGACAATAATGATAGTAGGGAGCAATACTTTTCTCATCTTCGAGAAGGTTTAAAGAGGTAAATTATAGAAATGCAAACGACAAGACTAAATGCCGTTGTGAGTATCGTTCGTACTAATATATCCCATAAAAAACTAATTTTAAAAATTTCTAATAAAAAAAGTATAAAATGATGCATGATTACGGATATCAAGATAAACGAAAATCGTTCTGGTGTTAAAACATCATTAAGTCTAATTGTTTGATATTCATAGCTTACGCCAAAAGAAAATTTGAAAATATAAGGTCTAAAATAGGCTAACATTAAACAAGCAGTTGCATGAACACCTCCAGAATTACTGAACATATCCATAATTATTCCTAGCGTAAAACTGGTTACGAGCAAAGCAGTTTTGTTTCCATTTACAGGGAAAAGAATAATAAATAATAGGTATGGAAACGGATTTATAAATCCAAAAAAATCAATATTATTGAAAACAAGAATTTGTGCCGTCAGCAGGCCAATAAAACGAAATATATTGAGGAAGAAAGTGCTATTCATTTTTTGATTGTTTCTCCAAATTAATAATCTCCTCGCGATCTTTACTTCTTATAATATAAACGTGTCCTAGATTGGTCATGTCATTAAACAGCTTAACGTTTAAAGTATAATAGTTGGTTTCATTATCAATATATATTTTGTCAACGGTGCCAATATTTATATTTTCGGGAAAAATCACAGATTGTCCACCAGTAACAATAGTATCGCCTTTTCTGATTGCGGCTAGCCTCGGAACATCAATTAATTGTACAAAGCCTGTGCTTTTTCCGTCCCAAATTAAAGACCCAAAATGATTTGTTTTTTTAATTTTAGCATTTATTTGAGATTTCACGTTCAAAATGCTTATTACCGTTGAATAATTTGGAGATGTTTTGTCGATTATCCCAACCACCCCTAGGCTATTTATCACGCCCATATCCGTTTTGATTCCTTTATTGCTTCCTGAATTTAAGGTCAGGTAGTTTTCAAAAACATTATATGAGTTATGAATTACTTTTGAAACAATGATATTCATTTTGCTTACTCCTTTTAGACTATCCAATTCGGGAACTTGAGAAGTGTCTTTTAGGTTGAGAAGCATTTTCTTTAACTCGGCATTTTCATTTGCTAATATTTCATTTTGAGATTTTAATTTAAAATATTCGCTAACATTATTTACTTTTTCATAAACACCACCCGTTAGAAAATTGGCCGAACTAATTACTTTACTTCGTTGAAAAGAATGTGACTGAACGGTTAGCATAAAAGAAATGACCAAAAGCAGCAAAAACAGCAATCGATGGCTGTTTTTAAATATAAAATTAAATATTTGCTGCATGAATTAGCCTGTTATTTTATTAATATCGTTCTAAATTTTGGTATGTTTTTTAATGCCATTCCTGTTCCTCGAACTACGGCTCTCAATGGGTCTTCGGCGATATATACTGGCAAATCTGTTTTTTGAGAAATACGTTTGTCTAATCCTCTCAACATAGAACCTCCCCCTGCAAGAAATATCCCTGTGTTATAGATATCGGCAGCTAATTCTGGTGGTGTTTGAGATAGAGTTTCCATCACTGCATCTTCAATTCTTTGAATAGATTTGTCTAATGCTTTGGCAATTTCACGGAATGAAACGTCAACTTGTTTTGGTTTTCCTGTCAATAAATCTCGTCCTTGAACAGACATTTCTTCTGGTGGATTTTCTAACTCTTCAAGTGCAGCACCAATTGTGATTTTCACCTTTTCGGCCATGCTTTCACCAATAAATAAATTGTGTTGCGTTCGCATATAATATAAAATATCATTTGTAAAAACGTCTCCTGCAATTTTTACTGATTTATCACATACAATTCCACCAAGTGCAATTACGGCAATTTCTGTAGTTCCTCCTCCTATATCGACAATCATATTTCCTTTTGGTTGCATAATATCAATACCGATACCAATTGCAGCTGCCATAGGCTCATGAATTAGATAGACTTCTTTTCCGTTTACTCTTTCGCAAGATTCTTTTACGGCACGCATTTCTACTTCTGTAATTCCAGATGGAATACAAACTACCATACGCAAAGCGGGAGTAAACATTCTTTTTTTCAAAGCAGGAATACTTTTGATAAACATGCTTATCATTTTTTCGGACGCATCAAAATCGGCAATAACACCATCTTTCAAGGGCCTAATAGTTTTTATGTTTTCATGAGTTTTCCCTTGCATCATATTTGCCTCTTTTCCAACGGCAATAATTTTTCCAGTTACTCGATCACGAGCAACAATAGAAGGGCTGTCAATTACAACTTTATCGTTGTGAATGATTAGTGTGTTTGCGGTACCAAGATCTATCGCAATATCCTCGGTCATGAAATCAAAAAATCCCATAATTCTTCTTTGGGTTTAATTAAAAATTAAATTATACGCACAAAGTTAAACAAATTAATGTTTAAAATGACGTGTTCCTGTAAATACCATTGCAACTTTATTTTCATTGCAATAATTAATGCTTAATTCGTCTTTTATCGAACCACCTGGCTGAATGACAGCAGTTATTCCTGCCTGTTTTGCTATTTCTACGCAATCAGGAAATGGAAAAAATGCATCGCTTGCCATTACGGCTCCATGCAAATCAAATCCAAAGGCGTTGGCTTTGTCAATGGCCTGATTTAGAGCGTCAACCCTTGAAGTTTGACCCGTTCCTGAAGAAATGAGTGTTTTGTTTTTGGCAAAAACAATCGTATTTGATTTTGTATTCTTACAAATTTTTGATGCAAAAATCAAATCTTCTACTTCTTGAGAAGTCGGTGAGGTTAGGGTTACGGTTTTTAAATCGGAAGCCGAATCCGTAATGTTATTTTTTTCTTGAACCAAAAGTCCATTAAGGCATGTGCGAACCTGTTTTTGAGGTAATTCTACTTCTTTTTGAACTAAAATAATTCGGTTTTTCTTTTCTTCAAGTATCGACAAAGCTTCGTTTTCAAAACCTGGAGCAATTACCACTTCACAAAAAAGACTATTTATTTCTTTTGCGGTAGCGACATCAATTGCCATATTTGAAATTAAAACACCACCAAAAGCTGACGTTGGATCGCAGGCCAAGGCATCAATATAGGCTTGTTTTATGGTTGTTCTTGACGCGAGTCCGCAAGCGTTATTGTGTTTCAATATTGCAAATGTTGGGTCGCAATCTTTGAATTCTGCAATCAAATTTACGGCTGCATCGACATCTAATAAATTGTTATAGGATAATTCTTTTCCATGTAATTTTGTAAACATTGCATCAAAATCGCCAAAGAAATATCCTTTTTGATGTGGATTTTCACCATATCTCAAAATCTGACCATTTTCAATACTTACTTTAAAATAAGTTTCATTTTCTTGCTCGCTATCGCTAAAATTGTCTGCATTGAAATAATTAAAAATAGCTGTATCATAATGAGAAGAAACATGAAAGGCTTTTTTGGCCAAAAATTTTCTGTTTTCTAATGTAGTAGCCCCATTTTGATTCACAATCAAATTTAGCAAATAACTATATTGATCAACAGAAGCTATGATAACAGTGTCTTTGAAGTTTTTTGCGGCAGCACGAATTAAGGAAATTCCGCCAATATCAATTTTTTCAATAATTTCTGATTCTGATGCACCCGAGGCAACTGTTTTTTCAAAAGGATATAAGTCAACAATAACTAAATCCAGCTGCGGAATGTTATATTCTTGCATTTGCTGCACATCGCTTTCGTTGTCTTGGCGGTTCAAAATTCCGCCAAATACTTTTGGATGTAGCGTTTTCACTCGACCTCCAAGAATCGAAGGATAGGAAGTTACGTCCTCTACGGGAACTACTGGAATCCCTAAATTTTTTATAAAATCTTCGGTGCCTCCAGTGGAATAAATCGTAACGTTTTGTTCCTGCAATTTTCTTACGATTGGCTCTAATCCGTCCTTTGAAAAAACTGAAATTAGTGCCGATTGAATTGTTTTTGTAGTAGTCATGTTGTGTGAGTTGTGCCGATCTATTTAAAGATGTAATTAAGCCTACAAAAGTAGTTTTTTAATCTTATTTTATTTTAGATTTTCAATAAAAAAAATCATTTTTAGTATTTTTTTATTTTATAAAAAAAACAAAAAGCCGTTGTCACCAAATCAAATAAATAGCCTAATTAAATAAAAACTAGATCGTCAGAAAATTTCTGTTTCATGCTATATGGATTATACAATTAATTTGAAAAGGAAGAGTTATTATAGAAGCAAAATATTTATTTGGTAGATTTCTTTAAATTAAGTTTCTAATAACATAACTTTGAACTAAAATTACAAACCATGCTATTATATTTACGTTTGTTAAAAGAAAGTTTCCGTTTCGCTATGAACGCATTACGGAGCAATAAGCTACGAACCTTGTTGTCGTTGCTTGGCGTAACGATTGGAATATTTTCTATTATTGCTGTTCTCGCAGCTGTAGATTCATTGGATAGAAAAATCAAAAAAGATTTAAGTAGTTTGGATAAAAACACAATCTATTTGATGCGTTTTTCTTTTGGCCCTTCAGAAATTCCAGAATGGAAACGACAACAGTTTCCCGATGTGAAATATGATGAATATGAATATTTGAAAGAATCTGTCAACCACACTAACAAGATGTGCTATCAGTTTTTTACGGGTTCTCAAGCTATAAAATACGAGTCAAAAACCGTTAGTGATGTTGGCATAGTACCAGTTTCGCATGAGTTTATAGATATTCAAGGTCTTGAATTTAGCAAAGGACGTTTTTATAACGAATCGGAAGCCAATTCTGGAACGCCATTGGCCGTTATTGGTTATGAAGTAGCTCAAGGACTTTTTGAAGGTAGCGAACCAATCGGTAAAAAAATACGCCTTTATGGTCAACGATTTACCGTAATTGGTGTTTTGAAAAAACAAGGTGCGGGAATGTTTGGTGATAATAATGACACCTCGGTCTATTTGCCAGTGAATTTTATTAGAAGATTATACGGTGATAATAGCGATTTCATGACGCCTGTAATTCTGATAAAACCCGAAAAAGGAGTTGATATGGAAGCCTACAAAGCGGAACTTACTCAAAAACTTCGAAATTATCGCGGAATGAAAACCACCGAAATCAACAATTTCTTTATCAATGTGCTTTCGGGTTTTACGGATTTGATAGACGGAATAATTAGCAAAATGAACCTTGTAGGTTGGATTATCAGCGGGTTTTCTTTGCTAGTAGGTGGCTTCGGAATTGCCAATATTATGTTTGTGTCTGTTAAGGAAAGAACAAATTTAATTGGAATCCAAAAATCGTTGGGGGCAAAAAATCGATTTATTTTGTTCCAATTTCTATTTGAAGCCGTAATTTTATCAGTAATAGGTGGAATTATTGGACTTTTGTTGGTTTGGATAATTTCTATAATCTTGACCAATGCACTTGAATTTGATTTTGTACTTAGTTTATGGAATATTCTTTTAGGAACAGGATTAGCGGCAGTAATAGGATTGATTTCTGGAATTTTACCCGCAATTTCAGCATCAAAATTAGATCCTGTAGAAGCCATTAGAACGGGTATGTAAAACCGAATTAGCACAAAAAAAACACAAAGCAATTGCTTTGTGTTTTTTATTTAAAGTATAAAAAGTTTATCGAATCGGACTATTCTGAATCAAATCAATATATAAATTTATCTTGTCTTTCAATTCTTTTCTTGGAGTAATAAAATCTAGAAACCCGTGTTCCAAAACAAATTCGGCAGTTTGAAATCCTTCTGGCAAATCCTTTCCAGTGGTATCTCGCACGACTCTTGGCCCTGCAAATCCTATTAATGCTCCAGGTTCAGAAATATTAATGTCGCCTAGCATGGCATATGAAGCTGTAGTTCCTCCAGTTGTTGGATCGGTACACAACGAAATATAAGGTATTCCAGCATCGGCCAATTGTGCTAATTTTGCAGATGTTTTGGCCAATTGCATTAAAGAATAAGCCGCTTCCATCATCCTTGCACCTCCTGATTTTGAAATCATTACAAATGGTGTTTTGTTTGTAATTGCATAATCAATTCCTCTTGCAATTTTCTCACCTACAACAGCTCCCATAGAACCACCAATAAAAGCAAAATCCATACAGCAAACCACTAAATCTTTTCCTTTTGATTTTCCAACACCTGTTCGAACCGCATCTTTCAACTTGGTTTTATCCATTGCATCTTTCAATCGGTCTGAATATTTTTTTGTATCTACAAAATGCAAAGGATCTTTTGATGTCATTTTTGCATCTAATTCTTTGAATTGATTGTCATCAAAAAGGATTTCAAAATATTCTTTACTACCAATTCTCACATGAAATCCGTCTTCTGGGCTAACCCAAAGGTTTCTTGCTAGTTCATCGGCATCAATAATTTTGCCAGTTGGCGATTTATACCACAATCCTTTTGGAACATCTTTCTTGTCCTCTGTTGGAGTAGTAATTCCTTTTTCTGTTCTTTTAAACCAAGCCATAATTTTTATTTATTATAAACATTGAATTATAAATTTTGAATAAAAACATTTTACAATATAAAATTCAACATTTAAAATTTAAAATAATCTAAAGTGTATTCACATTATTCAAATCTGCGAAAGCCTGCTCTAATCTCGAAATAAATGTCATTTCACCTTCGCGAATCCATTTTCTTGGATCATAATATTTTTTATTTGGTTGCTCAGAACCTTCTGGATTTCCAATTTGAGTTCTCAAATAATCAATATTTTTAACCATATAATCCCGAATTCCTTCTGTATAAGCAAACTGCAAATCAGTATCGATATTCATTTTGATAACCCCATATCCTATTGCTTCTCTAATTTCTTCAAGCGTAGAACCGGATCCTCCATGAAACACAAAATCAACTGGATTTTTTTCTGTGTTGAATTTTTCTTGAACAAAGTCTTGTGAATTTTTCAAAATTTTTGGAGTCAATTTTACATTTCCAGGTTTGTAAACCCCATGAACGTTCCCAAAAGAAGCCGCAATAGTAAAACGAGGACTTACTTTCAATAATTCTTCATACGCATAGGAAACTTCTGAAGGTTGTGTATATAATTTTGAACTGTCAACATCAGAATTATCTACACCATCTTCTTCACCACCCGTTATTCCGAGTTCTATCTCCAAGGTCATTCCCATTTTGCTCATTCTGGCCAAATAGGTTTTGCAAATTTCAATATTTTCTTCAATTGATTCTTCAGATAAATCAATCATGTGGGAGCTATAAAGTGGTTTTCCTGTTTCGGCAAAATGAATTTCACTTGCGTCCAACAATCCATCAATCCATGGCAATAACTTTTTTGCACAATGATCGGTATGCAAAATTACAGTTGCACCATAGGCTTCCGCCAAAGTATGAACATGTTTTGCTCCAGCAATCCCACCTAAAATGGCTGCTTTTTCATTTGCATTCGATAATCCTTTTCCAGCATTAAAAATACAACCACCATTAGAAAATTGAATTATTACTGGCGCGTTTAATTTTGCAGCAGTTTCCATTACGGCATTAATTGAGCTAGAACCTGTTACGTTAATCGCAGGAAGGGCAAATCCTTTTTCTTTGGCATAGCTAAAAATTGCTTGAACCGAATCTCCAGTAGCAACTCCAGCTTTAATGTTGTGTGACATTTTTGTGTTGTTTAAAAGTTAAAGGCTACAAAAATAATAATTTATAAAATTAGAATGGATAATTAATTCCAATATTTATTACAGAGTGGGCAAAATTATAATCTCTAAACCATTTTTTTGTTTCATAAAAAGCGGGGTTATAGGTTTTGAAACCAAGGTCGAGACGCAACACAAAAAAGCCATAATCTTTCCTAAGCCCAAATCCAGAGCCGATAGCACTATTTTTTAAAGAATGCAGCCCCGAAAAAACATAGTTAGGATCTTCTACATTATCCAAAACATTCCAAATATTTCCAGCATCTACAAATAACGCCCCGTTCCAAGTTCCAAAAATATTAAATCGAAGCTCCGTGCTTATGGCTATTTTCATATTTGCTTCGTTAAAATCATTCGTTGCTCCGCTACTTCCTGGGCCAAGTCCATAGGATTGCCACGCTCGATTATCATTGGAACCACCTCCAAAATAACTACGAGAAAAAGGAATATTGTTCGAATTTCCATACGGAATTGCTACGCCAAAAAAACTGCGAAATGCCAATATCCTTTTTCGCCGCAAATCCCAATGTTTTATAAATTCAAATTCCGATTTAAAATATTGGGAATACTGAACATCAAAAATCGTATTGTTTCCATCTTGATTTTGTAATTGTTTTGAAACGCGTGCCATCAAAGACAAAAAATTTCCTGAAGATTCTATCTTTGTTTTTAATGAATAAAAATCATTATCGGTAATATCTGATTTTGAAGTTTTGGAATAAATAAAACTACTCGAAAAAATCAAATTGTTTTCGGTCAATCTATTTTTTCGCTCTTGAATACTTTTTATTGTTCTATAATCAGCATTACTCGTTATAATAGAAGGATTTAAACCCAAAACACTATTGATAAAACCATTTGTTCCACTTTCAATTATTAAATTATTATTGCTAAAATAGGAAGCGTCAACTGTATAATCTGGATTTTTTGCAATCGCATTTAAAACACTATATGATGATTGATATACATTAAAATAATTACCTGTATTGATGTTATTTACAAATTGAATATTAAACAAATCAAATCGTGAAGTTGTGTTTTTGCTAGGTGTCCAATTATAAGTCATCGAACTCGTGAAATTCTCTTTGTCTAATCCTATGTTTTTTTGTTTAAAAAAACCAACTGCTAAATTTGTTGATGGAATCATATTTTTCGGAATAATTTTCTCCGTAGAAAATGGAAAAAATAACCTGGGGAAGTTCAATTTTATATCCGCTCCATATTCTGAAACATTAAAAAAATTATTGTTAGGATTGGCCATGTCTTTTGAAGCTCCTATGTTTCCTCGTGCAGCAATATCTAGGGTTTCTGCACCTTTAAAGATGTTTCTTATCGTAACAAACGTACTTCCAGAAATTCCAAATTCTTGAATATTAGAGTGAATTATATCCATATTATAACCAAAACCTAATTTTTTTCTAGGCGATAAAAATATTGATGCAATTAGTCTATTTTCTTCTTTGCTTTTTGAATCAACCGTATATTGAATTGATGGATAATTGAAAATCCGTAAATTGTTCAAATAACGAGAAGTTAGAGTTGTCTTTGTGTCAGAAAACAATCCGTTTTTTGTAATAAAAACAGCATCAGTTATTGCTTTTGGTCGATATTTTAGCTTTTCGGTGCTATAAATTGTAAAGTTGTTATAGGTAACACTATCCGTAATTGGTTTATTGTTTTTTCCTGCTTGATTATCAGTATATATTGCAACTTTGCTAATTTTATATAAATTAAAAGGAACTAATTTTGTAGAATCTCCTTCTGTAACCGATTGATTTTCAATGTTCAAATCTATTTTTGCCCGATGGTGATTGTCTATCGTGTCAATGTCGTAATTCACATTGTTTTGCTGAAAATAAAAAGCACCATTATTTCGAAAATGAGTGGTTATCCGACTTCTTTCTTCATCAAAATCTGTTTTTTTGTATTGATTTTTAAATTTAATTTTAGACAATATTTGCTTGGTTCTATATAGAGAATCCAATACCGGAGAGTCAATTTGAACATTTATCGTATCTAATGTATAAGGTGTTCCAGTTTCAATAGAATAGGTAACCCTCGCTTTTTTTGAACTAAGCGAATCAATAGAAAAATTTACTTTGGTATCAAAAAACCCCTTGTCAAAATAAAATGATTGTAGCCTTAATGCAGATTTTTTAGTGCTTTTTTCATCAAAAATTACTGGCGGCTCACCCGTTTTTTTCAAATAGTCGTGAATCCCGAAATACCAAAACGAATTGCCCAAACGATCTACTTGTTTTTTTGAAAGCCATTTTGACAATTGAGAATATTTCTTTGGGTTTTTTATGAATTTTGACTTATAAATAGAATCTGGGTTTTCTTGAGCCAAATTATAGATATTCAATCGCAATCTATATCCTAAAATAGAACTATTAGGCCGCTGATAGAGCTGTGCAACTAGGTCTTCACTCTTTTCATTGATGCCGTTAACGAATATTTCATTTTTTGTAAGTAGCCTTTTTGTGGCTGGAACTCTTTTAAAAGTGTTACAACCATAAATAAATACTCCAATTAGAATAAATAATGATATTTTTGTCTTGTTATTTTTCAAGTGTTGTGAAATATTTAATTCAAAAGTACAGCTTTTTATGGTTAGTAAAAACCAAATCAAATTAATAACGAGTTTACATCAAAAAAAATATCGTTTGATTCACCAATTATTTTTTGCCGAAGGTGTAAAAGTAATTCAGGAATTATTAAAATCAAACTTTGAACTCGAACATCTTTTTGAAACTCAAATTTTATTTGAAAACATTTCAGATGACAAGAGAACCACTATTAGCGAAAGCGACCTAAAAAAAATTAGTGCTTTGTCTAGTCCAAATAATTGTTTGGCCATTTTCAAAATGCCGAAACCAAAATCACTAAACGAAAAAGGACTAATTGTAGCTCTTGACGATATTCGTGATCCAGGAAATTTAGGAACTATAATGAGGCTTTGTGACTGGTTTGGAATCGATCAACTAGTGTGTTCGGAAAACTCTGTTGATGTTTATAATCCAAAAGTAGTTCAGGCCACAATGGGGTCTATTTCAAGAGTCAATATTAATTATGTTGATTTAGCTGCTGTATTTCAAAAAACAAAACTTCCCATTTTTGGTACCTTTATGGACGGATCCATAATCTATAACGAAAATCTCCCTAAAGAAGGTTTTATTGTTTTTGGAAATGAAGCCAATGGAATTTCTGAAAAAATCGAAAAATTAGTTACAACACGATTAAGTATTCCTAGATTTGGCGCTATTCAAGAAACGGAAAGTCTTAATGTAGCTACTGCTACCGCCATTGTTTTGAACGAATTTCGGCGTAGTAATTAATGAAAAGTGAAGTTGATCAAGATGGCTCTTGTTTTCATTGATTCGATATTAGATGTCCACGGACTGTTTGGGTCAGCATCTCGAATTAGCTCATCTTTCATGCCAAAAACGCCACGAATTGATGGCGAAAATTTAAAATATTCAAAATATAAGTCGAGCCCAAATCCAATTTCATAGTTTGTAGTCCATGGCACCATTCTAAAACGTTGTTGCAAATTATCGTCTTTAGATTTTGAATTGCTGCCTAAATTTAGTGTTCTTGAAAACCCGCCTTGCAAATAAGGTCTAATATTTCCAGTTCTTAATGCCGAATATTTCAGCAATAATGGAAAATGCAAATAGGTAGATTTTACTTCTCTATAAGCATCTAACTCAGTTATAAAATTTGGAAAAGTTAGGTTTCTTTGTGTATAATATAACCCTGGTTCAAATCTTAGATTGAAATATTCATGAAGCCGAAGATCAGCAACTAGACCCACATTAAAACCAAAAGTGCTTTCTACTAATACATCTTTTGGAACAACAGATTTATAATCAATTTTGAAATCATAAGAATTAAATCCAAGAAAAAAACCATAGAAAAGTCGATTTTTATCCCAAGTTTCTAAATTTATTATAGGATCTTTCCCAAAAATATTAGTGGACTGAGCTTGTCCAGTAATAGAAAATAGTAATACTATAAGTACAATTGCTTTTTTCATATTATTTTTTTGAAGCAGAATAAATAGTGGCAACCCCAAAAGTTTGAGGCATTGCTGTCACCTCTATAAACCCAGTTTTTCTCAAAATATTGTTTAAAGCTTCGCCATAAGGAAATACAGAGGCCGAATCGGACAAATATTGATAGGCAGAATTATCTTTTGAAAAGAGCTTCCCTATTAAAGGTAAAATATTTTTTGAATAAAAATGATACCCTTGTTTGTAGGGAGTTTTTTCTGGAACAGAAGTCTCCAAAATAACAAAAATTCCAGTTGGTTTCAACACTCGCAAAATTTCTGAAAGTCCTTTTTCTAAATGTTCAAAATTACGAACTCCAAAAGCAACAGTAATAGCATCGAAAGTATCATTCTCAAAAGGCATGTTTTCTGAATCGGCCAAAAGCATTTCTATTTTTTCAGAAAGGTTTTTGGCTTCAATTTTTTCTCTACCCACAGCCAGCATTCCTGCCGAAATATCTAACCCAATGATTTTTTCGGCTGAGGTTGATGCCATCAATAAAGCTAAATCTCCTGTTCCTGTAGCAATATCCAAAACAATTTTTGGTTTTTTTGCGGAAACTAATTTTAAAACTTTTTTACGCCATTTTACGTCAATTCCAAAAGAAATTACGCGATTTAATCCATCATAATTTCCTGAAATAGCATCAAACATTTGGGCTACTTGCTCCTTTTTTCCTAATTCGGAATCTTTATAAGGCGTTATGTTTTTTGGCATAATCAAAATTTTTGGCAAAGGTAACGATTATTTCATTTAAGAATTTTCTTTACTGCCAAAAATGAAAATATTAAAGTCTAATATAGGTTTGAAAACTAAAATCGAAAGCGTGCTTTTCGTCAATAGCATGAAAATCTTCGTTTGTAAGTTTCCATTCTGAGAAATCTATTTCTGGAAAAAAGGCATCGGCCTGAAAAGTTTCATTAATATAGGTGAGTTCAATTTTATCAACAAATGGAAGGCCCAATTTATAGATTTCGGCACCACCAATTAGAAAAACGTCTTCATTTTTTGGACAAATTTCAAATGCTTCTTCAATGCTATTCACCACAATACAGCCATCAGGATTATAGTTTTTTTGTCTCGTAATCACTACATGAGTTCGGTTTGGTAATGGTTTCGGAAAACTTTCAAATGTTTTTCTTCCCATTATTATATGATGTCCTGAAGTTAACTCTTTGAAACGTTTAAAATCATCGGGCAAATGCCAAATAATTTTATTGTCTTTTCCAAGAGCATTGTTTTTGGAAGTGGCAGCTATTAGAATAATCATTTTTTAAAATATTATAGTTTTATACGGCTACACTCCCTTTGATAGCTGGGTGAGGATCATATCCTTCGAGAGTAAAGTCTTCAAATTTGAAGTTAAAAATATCTTTAATTTCTGGATTTAATATCATTTTTGGCAAAGGTTTTGGCTCTCTAGAAAGCTGTAAATCCAATTGTTCGATATGATTATTATAGATGTGAGCATCACCAAAAGTGTGAATAAAATCACCTAATCCGAGTCCGCAAACTTGTGCAATCATCATCGTGAATAAGGCATAGGAAGCAATATTGAACGGCACACCCAAGAAAATATCAGCACTTCTTTGATACAATTGACAAGATAATTTTCCGTCAGCTACATAGAATTGAAAAAAGGCATGACATGGGGGCAAGGCTACTTTTCCGTTGGCAACATTCTCTGCAAATGATTTTGTTGTGTCTGGCAAAACACTTGGGTTCCAAGCCGAAATCAGCATTCTACGGCTGTTAGGATTGTTTTTTAGGGTTTCTATTAATTCGGTAATTTGGTCAATTTCTTCGCCATTCCAGTTTCGCCATTGATAGCCATAAACGGGGCCTAAATCACCATTTTCATTTGCCCATTCGTCCCAAATCCGAACACCGTTTTCTTTCAAATAGATAATGTTTGTGTCTCCTTTTAGAAACCAAAGTAGCTCGTAGATTATAGATTTCAAATGGAGTTTTTTTGTGGTAACCATAGGAAAACCTTCGTTTAAATCAAAACGCATTTGGTAGCCAAAAACACTTTTGGTTCCAGTTCCAGTTCGATCTCCTTTTTGCGTTCCGTTTTCAATTACATGAGAAACTAAATCTAAATACTGCTTCATTTTTAGGTTTTATGTTTGAAGTTTTTTAGAATTCAATAAAAAATTCTAAATAAATAGTTTGGGTTATCTTTTTGAAATTTCATCTCTAATTTTTGCTGCCTTTTCATAGTCTTCTTCTAATACTGCAGCGTCCAAAAGTTCATTCAACTCTGAAATACTATGGTGTTTATATGTCGATCCTGATGTATTGCTTTCTTCCATACTAAAATTTTCTGTACTCGAAAGCATATTGTCCAAATCTTGCGATTCTTCATCATCTTCTTTTGGATTTGATTTTAGAAAAATCCCTGCTTTTTCCAATATATTTTTATAGGTAAAAATAGGAGCGTTAAAACGCAATGCTAGTGCAATTGCATCTGATGTTCTTGCGTCAATTATTTCTTCAATTTTATCTCTTTCGCAAATAATGCTGGAATAAAAAACCCCATCAACTAATTTGTGAATTATTACTTGTTTGACAACAATATCAAATCGATCGGCAAAGTTTTTAAAGAGGTCATGAGTTAAAGGACGTGGCGGTTTTATTTCTTTCTCAAGAGCAATAGCAATTGCCTGAGCTTCAAACGCTCCAATGACTATTGGCAGCTTTCTTTCGCCATCTACTTCATTTAATATCAAAGCATAAGCACCATTTTGGGTTTGGCTATATGATATTCCCTTAATTGTTAATTTTACTAAGCTCATAGTTGCAAAAGTACAAATATCAAAATAAGCTACAATATAATATCGACTAAATATAAAAAAAAACGCCGTAAAATTTTTACATCTTAAGGCATCTTTAACTTCAATGCGTTTTTATTTTAATTATTGGCTTTAAAAACCTTTAATTTTTCTATTAATTTAGGTACAATTTCAAAAGCATCTCCGACTACACCATAATCAGCAACTTTGAAAAAAGGAGCCTCTGAATCCGTATTTATTACGACTTTCACTTTTGACGAATTGATTCCAGCAATGTGTTGAATTGCTCCCGAAATTCCAACGGCAATATATAAATTTGCTGCAACTGGCTTTCCTGTTTGCCCAACGTGCTCTCCGTGTGATCTCCACCCTAAATCCGAAACTGGTTTTGAACAAGCAGTAGCTGCCCCTAAAACGGTAGCTAGTTCTTCTATCATACCCCAATTCTCAGGCCCTTTTAATCCTCTTCCTGCAGAAACAACAATGTCAGCATCGGCAATTGTCACTTTTCCAGAAGCTTTTTCAACAGAAACTACTTTTACATTAAAATCGGCATCGTTAATCGTTGGATTAAAATCTTCCTGCGTTAATGAAGTTTTATTTTCAAAAATTCCATACGAATTTTTGGCAATGCTCAATACTTTTGTTGGTGTTGCTATTTCGGTCGTATTAAATGCTTTGTTAGAAAAAGCAGTTCTTTTTACTCGAAATGGTGATGAGCTTGATGGAAGTCCAACTACATTTGATGCAAATCCTGCTTCTAAAGATACAGCTACGAGTGGGGCTAAATATAAACTATCTGTAGTTGAAGATAAGACTATTATTTGAGCATTTTCCTTTTGAGCTGCTTGTTTAATTATGTCTGCAAATGCTTTTGCAGTAAACCCAGATAATTTATCATTGTTTACTTTCAAGACCTTATCGACACCATAGTTTGATAATTCGGAAACATCACCTGCATTTATTGTGACTGCAGTTACTGTTGTGCCTGATGTTTCAGCTATTTTTTTTGCATAAGAAGCTAATTCGAATGCTACTTTTTTAAATTTTCCTTCTGCAGATTCTGCATATATTAATATTGACATTTTTTTTAATTTAAAATTATTTTCACTTCCTACTTTTGGGCGTTTTATATCACTTTCGCCTCGTTGTGCAATAAACTAATTAATTCGTCCAAATTATCTGCATTTATTAGTTTAACTGCCGATTTTGGTGCTGGTTTTTCAAAAACTATTGATTTTGTTTCCGATGAAGCGGCAACAGGTTCAAGAATTGTAAGCACTTTTGTCCTTGCGGTCATAATGCCTCTCATGTTCGGAATGCGCAAATCTTTTTCTTCTACTAATCCTTTTTGTCCTCCAATAATTAAAGGTAAAGCAGTGGATACTAATTCTTTTCCTCCATCAATTTCTCTTGATGCAGTCGCAGAATTCCCTTCAATGGTAAGACTAACGCAAGAGTTCAAAAAATTATATCCTAACAAACCTGCTAGCATACCTGGAACCATTCCGCCATTATAATCTAGTGATTCTTTTCCGGCAATAACTAAATCGAAATCTCCATTTTTTACTACTTCGGCTAATTGTTTTGCAACAAAAAATCCATCTGTAGGATTGGCATTTACACGAATGGCTTCGTTTGCTCCGATGGCTAGTGCTTTTCTTAATGTAGGTTCTGTTTCTGGACCTCCAACATTTACTACTGTAACAGTAGCTCCTTGTTGTTCTTGAAACCAAATAGCTCTTGTTAGTCCAAATTCATCGTTAGGATTGATTACAAATTGTACTCCGTTGGTATCAAATTCAGAATCGCTATTTATAAAATTTATTTTTGAAGTGGTGTCTGGAACGTGACTAATGCAGACTAATATTTTCATGGGATAATAGTTTATTTATTTACGCTACGAAATTACAAAATATATTTTCAAAATAAACTATGCACGCATAGTTTATTTTTTTAAATCATCAATACTATATCGATTTCGTAGCCCTGATTGAAACGGCATCCCTCGCTTTTGGGCGAGGATATAGTGAAAAGCAGGAAATAGCTCCAAATAATTTTAAATCAATTTATGCTTATACTAATATAAAAATATTTATTTTTGCCTTTCAAAATTTATTGATACCAACAAAGATATGAGAACGATTCAATTTAGAGAGGCAATTTGTGAAGCGATGAGTGAAGAAATGCGTCTTGACGAAACTGTGTATTTAATGGGAGAAGAAGTGGCCGAATATAATGGTGCCTACAAAGCTTCGAAAGGAATGTTAGACGAATTTGGCCCTAAAAGAGTTATCGACACTCCTATCGCTGAATTGGGTTTTGCAGGAATTGCAGTTGGTTCAGCCATGAATGGTTGCCGACCAATAGTTGAATATATGACGTTCAATTTTTCGCTTGTAGGGATTGACCAAATCATTAATAATGCTGCCAAAATGCGTCAAATGTCTGCAGGACAATTTCCGATGCCAATGGTTTTTAGAGGGCCTACTGCATCTGCAGGACAGCTTGGAGCAACTCATTCTCAGGCATTTGAAAACTGGTTTGCCAATACTCCTGGTTTGAAAGTAGTAGTTCCATCAACTGTCTATGACGCAAAAGGATTGCTAAAAGCAGCTATTCGAGATAATGACCCAGTTATCTTCATGGAATCCGAACAAATGTATGGTGATAAAGGAGAAGTTCCAGAGGGAGATTATATTATTCCGCTTGGAGTTGCAGATATAAAACGAGAAGGTTCTGATGTGACAATAGTTTCTTTTGGCAAAATTATAAAAGAAGCTCATCTTGCTGCCGATGAATTAGAAAAAGAAGGAATTTCGTGTGAAATTATCGATCTAAGAACAGTGCGGCCGATGGATTATGAAACTATTTTAACATCTGTTAAAAAAACAAATCGATTAGTTGTTTTGGAAGAAGCTTGGCCATTTGCAAGTGTTGCTTCCGAAATAACCTATATTGTTCAAGAACGTGCATTTGATTTCTTAGATGCCCCAATTCAAAGAATTACTACGGCGGATACGCCCGCCCCATATTCTCCAGTTTTACTAAAAGAATGGCTTCCTAATTCGGAAGATGTAATAAAAGCTGTTAAAAAAGTGATGTATAAATAATAGCGATTTTTAACTATTATTTTAATAATATTATAACTACATTTGAAACTTCATCATATAAACTTTGATGAAGTTTTTTTTTATACTATGAAAATAAAAAATCTTATTTGCCTTTTGTTTATAGCGTTTATTTCGTTTTCTAGTTTTGCACAAACTAAAGTTAGCGGAATAGTTGTTGATAATGAAAATCAGCCTGTACCCTACGCTAATGTTCTATTTAAGGGTTCAAATCAAGGAATAGTTACCAATGAAGATGGGCGTTTTTATCTAGAATCCGAAATCACCTATAAGGCAATTATAGTCTCTTTTTCTGGTTTTGAAACAAAAGAAGTTACCCTGCCAAAATCGACAACCTATAATTTTGTTGTTAAAATAAATGACAGTCACAAACTCAAAGAAGTTGTAATTTTTACTGGAAAAACATCAAAAAAAAACAATCCAGCACTTGATATTCTAAGAAAAATTTGGGCTAGAAAACGAAAAAATGGTTTGAATGTTTTCAAGCAATATCAAATGGATAAATATGAAAAGGTAGAATTTGACCTAAATACTATTGATAGTGCATTTATGAGTAGCAAAGTATTTAAAGGGATGGAGTTTATCTTTAAACAGGTCGATACTTCAAAGGTTACGGGCAAAACGTATTTGCCGATTTTTATAAATGAGTCTATATATGAGTTTTATGGCGATAATCAAATCAGCAAAACAAAAGAAATTCTCAAGGCAAATAAGAATTCCGGACTTGGAAACGGCGAAGGAGTAAATTCGTTTATAAAAGACCTTTATTCTAATTATGATATTTATAATAATTACATTCAATTTTTTGACAAAAACTTCACTAGCCCATTGTCAAAAACAGGGATAGATGTCTATAATTATGTTTTGAGAGATAGCTCGTTTATCGATAAAAAATGGTGTTATAATATTGTTTTTTATCCAAGAAGAAAAAACGAATTAACCTTTAAAGGCGATTTTTGGGTAAACGATAGCACCTTTGCTATCAAGAATATAAATATGTCCATAACCAAAAGTGCCAATATAAATTGGGTAAAAGATATATATGTAGAGCAAGACTTTGAAGTGGTAAGTGATTCCATTTTTCTTCTCACAAGAGATTATATGATGTCGGATTTTTCATTTAGCAAAGAAGAAAAAGCCAAAGGAATTTATGGAAAGCGAACCACATTGTTCAGAAATCATAAATTTAATATAGAAAAACCCGCTTCTTTCTATAGGGAAAAAGTAAACTATATTGACAATTCTGTATTTAAAAAATCAAATGAATATTGGAGCCAAAATAGATTTGAAAGCTTAAGTAAAGATGAACTTGGCGTTTATAAAATGCTAGACACACTTAAAACCGTAAAAAAATTCAACCAAATGTATGATTTGGCTACGATTTTAGGAAGTGGCTATATTCATCCAGGAAATCTCGAATATGGACCTATATTTTCTACTTTTGGATATAATGATGTTGAAGGTTTTCGAATTCGTTTTGGTGGAAGAACCTATTTTGGGCCTAATGATTTATGGCGAATCCAGTTTTATGCGGCCTATGGATTTAAAGATGATAAATTTAAGCATGGTTTTTCGTCAAAATATATGATTAATAAAGCCAACAGAGTCATATTGGCATTTGGAAATCGCCGAGATGTAGAACAAATCGGAGCAAGTTTGACCTCGACAAATGACGTTTTAGGGCGAAGCTATGCCTCATCAGGATTGTTTACTGCTGGCTCAAACGGAAAATTGACAAACATTAATTTGACTTCTTTATCTGTAGAAATAGAGCCAGTAAGAAACCTTGTGTTTCAGGCAGGAATGTCATACAGAAAACTTGTTTCCGCATCATCAATTTTCAAATTAGATTATTTTACTTCTTTGCCAACTATTGCAAATCCATCTGGTACAACCAGACCAGATTTGAAACAAACAGAATTTAACCTAGAAGTAGAATATACTCCTAATAAAAAAACGATTGGTTATGGCGTTGAAAGAAGAATAATCGACAACCCTTATTCTAAGTTTTTGGTCTATTATAGTAGAGGTTTCAAAGGTTTTTTGGATAGTGACTTTGATTATCAAAAACTGCAATTATTTTATAAAAAACCAATAATAATTGGAGCAATTGGCAGGTCAAATTTGACAATTGAATTAGGAAAAACTTTCGGAAATGTACCGTTAGGATTACTTAGCGTTGTTCCTGGAAATCAGACTTATTTTAAGATTGAAAACACTTTCAATAACTTAAATTTTTATGAATTTGTGACCGATCAATATGCTACTTTTCAATGGCTTCATAATTTTAATGGCGTTTTGTTTGCCAGAGTTCCATTTTTAAGAAAATTAAATTGGAGAGAAGTAATTGGAATTAAAGGAGTTTATGGTTCAATATCAAAAGAAAATACAGCTATAAATGCCTCAGGATTAGTATATAAAGCCCCAACAGACCCATATTGGGAATATAGCGCAGGAATCGGCAATATTTTTAAAGTTCTTAGAATAGACTTTAGTTGGCGAGGTAGCTATCTCAATGTTCCAGAAACTTCAAACTTCACTATAAAAGGAGCTGTCGGATTTTATTTCTAGATCGTTGAAATTTAAAATTGACCTCGATACATGCTTTTAATTATAGTTTTATAATCCAAATAATCACTTTTTTTTAAACAAAAAATGACTAATAGTGTGAAAATTTATAAATATTAGCAACAATATTCTTATTCAATTGTTGTTAGTTGTTAATGTTTTGTTACTTTTGCAACCGATAAAATTAAGAACAAAAATTATTTTTTATGGAATCATTAATGATTTATGTGCCAATAGTTATGGCAGTTATAGGATTGGCTTTTATGGCAATCAAAAGAAGTTGGGTTTTAAAACAAGATGCTGGAGATGGTAAAATGAAAGAAATTTCAGATTATATCTATGAAGGTGCTTTGGCATTCCTAAAAGCAGAGTATAGATTATTGGCAGTATTTGTTGTAATTGCAAGTATTGTTTTAGCTGGAATTTCATTTGTAGTTCCCACTACAAACATATTAATAGTTGTAGCATTTATTTTTGGAGCCTTCTTTTCTGCATTAGCAGGAAATATGGGAATGAAAATCGCTACAAAAACGAACGTAAGAACTACACAAGCAGCTCGAACAAGTTTGCCACAAGCATTAAAAGTCTCTTTTGGTGGTGGAACAGTAATGGGACTTGGAGTTGCAGGTTTGGCGGTTTTAGGTTTGACAACATTTTTCATTATTTTCTTCCATATATTTATGGGTGGAGTTTGGGGTGCTGACGGAACAGAAAAAATGACAATAGTGCTTGAAACCTTAGCTGGCTTCTCCCTTGGAGCAGAATCTATCGCATTGTTTGCTAGAGTTGGTGGTGGTATTTATACAAAAGCGGCCGATGTTGGTGCTGATTTAGTAGGAAAAGTAGAAGCGGGAATTCCAGAAGACGATCCAAGAAATCCTGCAACAATTGCAGACAATGTTGGAGATAACGTAGGTGATGTTGCTGGAATGGGTGCCGATTTATTTGGGTCTTATGTGGCTACTGTTCTTGCTGCAATGGTTCTTGGGAACTATGTGATTAAAGATATGGGTGGAAACATTCAAGATGCTTTCGGCGGAATTGGACCAATTTTATTACCAATGGCAATTGCGGGCTTCGGAATTTTATTCTCTATTATCGGAACCATGTTGGTCAAAATATCTGACGACAACGCTAAAGAAGCTCAAGTTCAAAAAGCATTAAATATCGGAAACTGGGTTTCTATTTTACTAACAGCAGTAGCTTGTTATTTTTTAGTAAAATTCATGTTGCCAGAAACTATGACAATGAATTTTTTCGGAGAACTTCCGCAACAAATATCTTCAATGAGAGTTTTCTATGCAACAATCGTAGGATTAGTTGTAGGGGCTGTTATCTCATCGGTTACAGAATATTATACAGGTTTAGGGACAAAACCAGTTATGGCAATTGTACAAAAATCATCAACTGGAGCAGGAACAAACGTAATTGCAGGTTTGGCAACAGGAATGATTTCTACATTTCCAACTGTACTTTTATTTGCAGCAGCAATCTGGTCTTCCTATGCTTTTGCAGGATTTTACGGTGTGGCTTTAGCTGCCTCAGCAATGATGGCTACAACAGCAATGCAATTAGCAATTGATGCATTCGGACCAATATCTGATAATGCAGGTGGAATTGCAGAAATGAGTGAGTTGCCAAAAGAAGTTCGAACAAGAACAGATATTTTGGACTCGGTTGGAAATACAACTGCAGCGACTGGAAAAGGTTTTGCAATCGCTTCGGCGGCATTAACTTCTTTAGCTTTATTTGCTGCTTATGTTACTTTTACAGGAATCGATGGAATCAATATTTTCAAAGCACCTGTTTTGGCAATGTTATTCGTAGGTGGAATGATACCAGTAGTTTTCTCTGCATTAGCAATGAATTCTGTTGGAAAAGCCGCCATGGATATGGTATATGAAGTACGTCGTCAGTTTAGAGAAATCCCTGGAATTATGGAAGGAACAGGGAAACCTGAATATGCTAAATGTGTTGATATTTCTACAAAAGCTGCTTTACGCGAAATGATGTTGCCTGGAGTTTTAACTATTGGATTCCCAATTGCAATAGTACTTTTAGGGAAATTAGTTTATCCAGATAACAACCAATTAATTGCCGAAATGTTAGGTGGATATATGGCTGGAGTTACCGTTTCAGGTGTGCTTTGGGCTGTTTTCCAAAACAACGCAGGTGGAGCTTGGGATAATGCAAAAAAATCTTTTGAAGCAGGAGTTATGATCAATGGCGAAATGACTTATAAAGGTTCTGATGCACACAAAGCAGCCGTAACTGGAGATACTGTTGGAGATCCTTTCAAAGATACTTCAGGACCTTCAATGAACATTTTAATTAAATTGACATGTTTGATAGGATTGGTAATTGCACCAATTTTAGGAAATGGAAATCATGAAGCTCCAAAAGTGCTTATAATGAAAATGGAATGTGCAGAAGGAAATAGTGTTGGAAAATGTGACATGAGCAAATGTGCCACAATGACCAAAGACGAATGTGCTGCTATGTGCGACAGTCTTAAATGTACTCCAGAGCAAAAAGAAATGTGTTTGTCTCACTATGATGCAGACGGAAAATTTGTAGCCTCTAAAGAAAAAATGGAATGTTGTGAGGATAAAAATGCAGCAAAAACAGTAAAAATAGAAGTTTCTAATACAAATGAAGCTTCAAAAGCCACTGTAATAACCTCTGAAAAAGGAAATACAAATATTCAGGTATTTGAAGGTTCATTAGAAGAAGTTAAAGCAAAAGTAGATGCTCTGAAATAGCATCTCTTTAGTTTATGGAATAAAAAAAATGCCTCAATTATATTGAGGCATTTTTAATTAAAGGCTTTTAGGTTTAGTTTTTTATTTGTTTGGGTAAATATTTCAATTGTTTGGATTGAATTTTTTTGATATTTTTAATTTCTTCCTGTAAAGACTGAATTTGATTAATAATTTTCATACAATCTAATTCGGTATTGGTTTCAATTGGTTTCTTTTCATAACTTTCAATTTGAATATTATTAGAATCAAACCCCATGATTTCATAAACGCTATGGTCTATTATTTCTGCAATTTTTGAGAATTTATTCACTGTTAATTCAATTTCTCCTCTTTCAATTTTGCTGTACCCACTTACACTCATGTTCATTTTTTTAGCAATTGTTAATCGAGATATTCCTTTTAATTCTCTTAACTTTTTGATATTGCTAATTATCAATTTCTCATTCATAAATATATATTAAGATAATTATAGTCTTAATTTTAAAGTCAAATAATTTATTAAT
>CAIJXW010000072.1 GCA_903824755.1 uncultured Bacteroidota bacterium
GTCCTTCCATACTTGAAAAACGATGCATTGAGCATAGATGAAACTATATAGTACGCAACACGAAAGTCCGGATGTGAGTTTAGAGGAGGCGATTTTTCGTGGTCTTCCGCCTGATAATGGTTTGTACATGCCGCAGGAGATTAAGCCAATGCCGGCCGCTTTTTTCGAGACGATTCATACCTTGACCTTGCCTCAAATTGCAGTGGCGGTGTGCAAACATTTGCTCGGAGATGAATTGACCGATTCGGAGATTGAGGGAATCATTGCGCGTTCGATGACCTTCGAAGCGCCGGTCGTGGATTTGGAGCCGAATGTGGGCGTGCTTGAATTATTTCATGGGCCTTCGATGGCCTTTAAGGATTTTGGTGCGCGGTTTATGGCGGCGATCATGTCGCATTATTTAGTGAAATCCGCGCGTGAAATTCGCATTTTGGTGGCGACCTCGGGTGATACTGGAGGTGCGGTGGCGCAGGGATTTTTCAATACGCCGGGGATATCGGTGACGATTTTATACCCGAGTGGTAAAGTTTCCGATATTCAGGAAAAGCAATTGACAACCTTGGGTGGCAATGTGACCGCGTTGGAAATTGACGGAACCTTTGATGATTGCCAAAGACTCGTAAAACAGGCATTTTTGGACGCCGAGCTCCGGTCGAAATTTGAATTAGCCTCTGCGAATTCAATTAATATTGCGCGACTGATTCCACAATCCTTTTATTATTTCGCGGCTTACGCGGAGGCACGCCGCAAGGGTGTGACCAAGCCAATTGTCTTTTGTGTTCCTTCAGGGAATTTTGGAAATATTTCGGCAGGCTTGATGGCCTTTCGCATGGGCTTGCCGGTACATGATTTTATTGCGGCGTGTAATGAAAATCATCCGGTGCCGGATTATTTGGCCACGGGTAATTACGCTCCTTCGCCATCGGTGGAGACCTTATCGAACGCGATGGATGTGGGGGCGCCGTCCAACTTTATTCGGATGAAGATTTTGGCGGGTAATGAATGGAAATCGGTGCGTAATCGCATGAAGGGATATTTCACCTCGGACGAAAAGACGCAGGCAACGATGCTGGATGTGTTTGAACGTACCGGTTATATTATGTGTCCGCACACGGCGGTGGGCTACGATGGGCTGTCGCAATACATGGATGAATATGGCGATGATGTCTACGGCATTATTTTAGCCACGGCTCATTATGCTAAATTTTTGCCAACCGTAGAATCGACCCTTGGTTGCACCGTGGATGTCCCAGAACGCCTCGCTGCCTTATTGCATCTGCAAAAAAAATCCATCCCCATGGGGACGGATTTTGAAGGATTTAAGAAATATTTATTGGGGTAGTTTTTTCGCTATGCCAAAGCTTCCAGCATTGGCATAGCTGCCCCCCACAGTGATTTGGTTTACACCAACACCCGAAACTTCTCCTTATCAATATACGCCTGAACGCCTACCAAGGCCACCAATAGTATCCCAACTCCCACGCCATGGAAAATAAAGATTTCAAAAAACAGGATATTCACGGCGATTGGTCCTAAAATCAAAAGCGCTTTTGCCCGGTGAGCAGGCAAAATGATCAAGACACCACCTAAAATCTCAAGTACTTTGATGGCAGTCATGTAGCCGGTTCCACCGAAAAGCTCCATGAATTTGGCTGGATTTCCAGTCATAGCTGGCATAGGTGACATCGGGAAGAAAAAGTTGATTCCGCCAAAAAGGAACAGGAACGCTAATACCGCTCCAGGTACGTGTGTTAATACTTTCATCTCGTTTTATATTTTGGTTAACGACGCAAGTAAAAAAGATTAAACAAGATTTACAAGCTACCTAGGTATTGAACAGACAGGTGTCCGCTGGCTTGTTGGGTGTACAAATAAATATGCTTCTGCTTCAAATTTGTGAGTTGGAGCGAGTTCAACTGAAGGACTTTTTGGCGGTTGGCCTGATCACTTGCCAACGAGCATACGATGCTTGAATCGGGATGTGCAATCGATTGAATGGAAATCCAGCGAGTGTCAAAGAATGACTCTTTTGGTGGTATGTCATTGATTTTCAGTGTGATGTGGCCATTTTCGCCAAATGCCGTCAAAGCATGTAAAGGCATATTTATAGCTGTCTTTTCCGTAAGCCGAGGCAGTAACTCCGTGGAATCTACCTGAAAATAAGGCGCATGCAATAGCGTTTGTAATTGATCCGATGGAATGGGGTAGCTCGTAGAACTTGAGGTGTAAAAGGCATTGGTTAAATCGGCGCGGAGGCGCGTACCCAATTGGCCTTGCTTAGTCTCATAAAAATAATAAGACCCTATAAAATAGAGGAATGCGAAGGCCAGGATAGATTTATTTTTAAGCGCGAATTGATCAAATAAAGGGATCAGCAACAGGTACGTGCTGATCAGCGCAAAGCTGCCATACGTGAAAAAGCGTTCCGAAAGCACCAGCGTCGCGATGGTATTTCCTTGACTGCGGCCCACGCAAATCATCGCGCCCGTGGCTAGCATTTGGAGCCAAAGGATGGCGGGCATTTCCCATGCGCTTTTTCTCCGAACATTTTTCCAAAGGCAGAAACCGCTTATTGAAAACACGGAAAAGCCAAAAGCCGCATTGATGTAAATTTTGTATGTATCCGAAACGGGCCATGCGGTGTTTCCTAGAAATGTACATAGAGCCAATGGCGCCTGGAGGATAATTTGCAAAAGCGGGCTGGATGGACCTTCAACAGGTTTGGCAAAGACTAAAAATCCTAAGCCTATGAGGGCGAAAACGCTCATGCTGCCAACGATATATTTTAAGGGGTGTTGCTTGTAAAACAGGTAAAAAGCAATGATTGGCACCATCACCCAGCCTTCGGTGGAGACGAAAGGGTAAATGAGTAGGGCCAATAAAAGTAACCACCTGGATTTTGTAGCAGTGCTTAAATACGCAATCCAGGCCAAAAAGAAAAGCGATCCCGTATGTTGCAATACCCCGATCATGTGATAGTTGTCCGCGCTCACATAGGGAGCGAAAAGGAAACATAAATTAGGAATCAAATGCCAGCGCGCATATTTGTAGGCCTGCAGGAATCGGTAAATTATGTACGCAATACCGAGCAGCAGGAGATTCGCAAGCAGAATGAAGGTTTTGAAATTTAAACTGCCGGTAATCAGAAAGCTAACGAGCACAAAAACTTTGCCAAACAATAAGACGTGGATTTGATTATGTGGCTTGAACAGGTAGTTGATAAATTGAACAAAGTTGTCGCTTTGGAAATGTTCAATGGTTTCAAAAAACAGAAAATCGTCGCCCCAGGAAGGAAAATTGATGACCGTTTGATTGAGTAGGTAGAAGTGAGAAACGATTGGAACGGCGGCCAAGAAAATCCACAAAATGTTTCTCGTCGGTTTCATGCTAGACGTCTCTTTTTAAGTAGTCGTTGCGCGATAAATATTTCTCAATGATGACGTAAAGCAAGATGAACAGGTAGCGACTGCCCATTTCTTTTATTTTCAAGTTTGATTCGCCCGCTTTTCGATTGCGCCACGAATTTGGCAGAACACCATAGGAGTAACCTCTGATAATTGCTTTCAAAGGCAATTCGATTGTAAGATTAAAGTGGGCCGAAAGAAAGGGCTTGAGTCCTAAAATCGTGTGTTTGCGATACATTTTGAAGGCATTCGTCGAGTCGTTGTATTTTATTCCGATCAAGAAACGAATGAGTGTATTGGCAAATCGATTGATGAAATATTTGTGTTTAGGGTAGTCATACGTCGTACCACCGCGAATAAACCGCGAACCAAAAACACAGTCCAAATTCTCCGCTACCATCTTGCGGTAAAACGCAACTAAATCAGCAGGATCGTCTGATAAATCCGACATCATCACAGCCACGCAGTCACCCGAAAAGCGTTCCAAACCATAGCGAATCGCATAGCCAAATCCATTGGGACCGTGGTTGGTATGTACCACCAACGATGGAATGTCGGCCTGCAATTGTGTCAATAAGCCCAAGGTATTATCCTTCGAATTATCATTCACGACCACGATTTCATGGTCGATCTCCTCGGCTTGCAGTTTGGCATATAAGGTCCGCAAGGTTTCCTCAATGGAACCCTCCTCATTATACGCTGGAAGAACGACGCTTAATTTCATCAGGCCAAAATCGGTTTTAAAGACGCTTCATCCGCGATGAACCAGTCATGTACTTCGCTGAGGAGTTGGGGCACGGAGATTTCCGGTTGCCAACCGCTAAACTCGGTAATCTTCGTATTATCCGTAATATATATCGGTAAGTCGCCCGGACGATTCTCCAGCGACGATCCCATTTCGATGGTATTTCCCGTAATTTCTGAACACAAATCAGTCAATTCGGCTAATGATACCGTGTTGGCTAAACCGCCTCCCACGTTGAATATCTGGCCTTTTTGGATGCCTAAATTTGCGATTTGCCATTGCACCAAACGGAACAAATCCCGCACATGCAACACATCGCGGGCTTGTTGGCCTAAGCCCCCATACCCAATATATCCCAAACGTCCCTTCCAAAAATGTTTCGCCATCCAAAGCACGATCACACCCTGATCGATTTTTCCCATTTGGTATGGACCACTTAACACCCCGCAGCGATTAATCACCGCTGGTATGCCAAAATTGTGGGCAAATTCTTGAATGATGTATTCCGATGATAGCTTGGTCGAACCGTAAAGGGAACGTAGGCCTGCCAACGGATAATCTTCTGCCACCCCGCGCGAAGAAAGTCCGGCGAGCGATTGGGAGTCAGATAAGTTGAAGCGTTTGGGCGAGGCAACTAATTGTGCTTCCGCGAGCGTATCATACGGATAGACGCGTGAGGTAGATAAAAAGATGAAAGCGGCGTCGTGTTTTTTGGCAAAATAGAGTGTATTGATGGTTCCATTTAAATTGGTATCCATCAAATTTTCCAATTCTCCTGGAACGGTACCCGCTAAAACAGAGGGTTCCGCGGCAGCGTCGATGACGATGTCTACCTTAGGAACACGGTCAAAATCATTACGATTTCGTACGTCACCATGAATGAAAGTAGCTCCGGCAGCAAGCACTTTGCGCAAATTAACCTCCGATCCTCGGCGGGATAAATTGTCCAAACAAAACACCTCAGCTTCGGCATAATGCTGCTTGAATAGGACCGCTAAATTTGAGCCTACGAACCCGCAGCCCCCTGTGATGAGTAATTTCATGCCTCCATGTAGCGGTTATAAATGTCATGGAAAACATCCTCCAGGGATTTTGTGATGTCCCAATTTGGATAGTGTTCCTTCATTTTGCGCAAATCGCTGTAATAACAAATATGGTCACCAATGCGGTTTTCAGCCACATATTTGTACTTCATCTGCTTGCCTGAAATCTTCGCGATCAGGTCAAAAGCCTCTAAAATCGAAACTGAATTGTCTTTTCCGCCACCGATGTTATACACCTCAGCCACGCGTGGGGCTTGGATGAATTCCTCGATGAAGCGCGCCACGTCATACGAATGGATATTGTCGCGCACTTGTTTTCCTTTATAGCCAAAAACGGAGTATTCCCGCTCTTCAATATTGCACTTGATCAAATAACTTAAAAAACCATGTAATTCCACGCCAGCATGGTTTGGTCCGGTTAAACAACCACCACGCAAACAGGCCGTGGGCATGTTGAAATACCGACCATATTCCTGAACAGAAATATCAGCGGACACTTTCGATGCACCAAAAAGTGAGTGCTTCGATTGGTCGATGCTGAAATGCTCAGCAATTCCATGTTCGTAAGCCGCATCATCGTAATCGTAACGCGTTTCCAACTCCTTCATTTGGATGTTGTTGGGCGCATCGCCGTATACTTTATTGGTCGATAAATGCACGAAAGGAACGCTGGTGCTATACCGACGAAGCGACTCGAGTAGGTTGAATGTTCCTACTGCATTTGTGTCAAAGTCTTCGAATGGAATGGATGCCGCACGATCATGACTTGGCTGCGCAGCCGTGTGCACTATGGCATCGGGTTGAATTTGGGGAATAATATCTAAAATCGCTTGGCGATCCCGAATGTCTATGTTGGTGTACAATTTGTACGCACTTCCATATTTCGCTAAACGGTCTTTATTGGACGAATTATCGCCTTGTAAACCAAAAAATATGGCGCGTTGGTTATTGTCAATTCCATGAACTTCCCAACCTTTTTCTAAGAAATACTCGGCTACTTCTGAACCGATTAGGCCCATCGAACCTGTGACAATTAATTTTTTAGACATGCTTCTGACAACTGATAAGCGACAAAGATAGGGATTTTTGTATTTATTTTTTGCTCAAATTCCTAAATCCAATAAGCGCAATTGCAATTTTCGTTGACCCATAAACTCGTTAATGTCCAAATGGTAAACGATTTGAATCGCTTGACCCTGTTCATAGGCTTCTACTAAACCTTCGTATAAATCTTTGCGCATGCCAAAACCCACCGCTTCATAATCGCCCACGTATATTTTCAGGTGCTCTTCTTTCATGATGACGGGCGGCCGACTGAGCGTTGCACGACTCACAAAATTGGGCAACATATTGCCTGGTCCGTAGGGGGAAAGTCGGACTAATAAATTATCGTAAAACGAGAGACTCAGATCTGCCAAAGGCAAGGTTAAATCCACAGGTAATTCTGCCTTGATTTCGCCGGCTGGCGTTCCGGCTTGTACCAACGATTCGAATCGCACGATAAATGCCTCCAGATTTTCAGGTAATAAATGCAGACCCGCGGCATGTGTATGCCCGCCAAATTGCGTCAATAAATCCACACATTGCTCGAGTGCGGCGTGAATGTCGAAGCCTTTCACGGAGCGGGCGGAGCCTACGACTTGGCCGTGGGATTCGGTTAAGATGATGGTGGGCCGAAAGTAGTGATCTTGAATTTTGCTGGCAACGATTCCCACAACGCCCTTGTGCCAAGAGGGGTGAAAGAGTACGGTGCTTTTCGCCGATTGTAGAAATGCATTATCGGCAAACATGCTCAATGCGTGTTGGGTAATGTCTTTTTCGACAGCCCGCCGTTCAATGTTTTGTTGGATTACTGCCTCCGCCATCTGTCCAGCTTCTGTCGCATCACTTGATAATAGCAATTTCACCGCCCCATGCGCATGGTCCATCCGACCAGCAGCATTGATGATCGGGGAGATGGAAAAAACGATGTCGGATATCTGGATGGGTGCTTTTTTGTTCGCTTTTTGAAGCAGATAACCTAGGCCAGGACTTGGGTTTTGGCCCAGTAATTGGAGGCCAAAATAGGCCAAAATCCGATTCTCTCCGGTGATCGGAACCATGTCGGCCGCGATCGAAGCCGCCAATAAATCCAAGCGGGCATACAGTCGATTGAGCTCCAAATCATTCGCTTGGATGAATGCTTGCAGGAGTTTAAATCCGACGCCGCAACCGGTGAGTTCTTTGAATGGGTACCGACAATCCTTGCGTTTGGGGTCGAGGACCGCGTAAGCTTCGGGTAGTGTTTCTTCAGGTAAATGGTGGTCGCAGACGATAAAGTCGATGCCCTGTTCGTTACACCAGCGGACCCGTTCGTGGGCTTTGATGCCGCAGTCGAGCGATATGATGAGGCTGTAATTATTGTCGGCCGCATACTGCACACCCGCCTGCGAAACACCGTATCCTTCTGCGTAGCGGTCGGGGATGTAGTAATCTGCCTCTGCGCCTAACTCTTCTGTTAAATATCCATAGACTAAGGCTACAGAAGTGGTTCCATCCACATCGTAATCGCCGTAAATGAGTATTTTTTCACCATCTTCCAGGGCCCGACTGAGTCGTTCGACGGCCTTGTCCATGTCTTGCATGGCGAAGGGATCGTGGAGTTGCTCGAGGCTGGGAACCATGAAATCCTTGGCTTGTGCGAGACTTTTGATACCGCGGGAGACGAGTAATTTCAAGAAATGCCGATTTTTCGTCACGGGCATTTCAAACGCCAATAGGTCTACTTCGGTGGCATCTGGTTCCGGGACAAATTTCCAGATTTTTTTGGCTTGGAGCATGTTAATGTGGCGGGCCAAATTCGTTGGCAACGATCTTGTTTAATTGAAGGGCTAATTTAGGAAGGATTTTTAATTCCCCAGGTTAAAACCTGGGGTTTATAAGTCGGCATTTAACTTTTTTGCGAAATGATCAAGAACTTGATTTTAAAACCTTAGGCATTAGCCTAGCATGTAGCGCATTTCTTAATGCGCAATATCCTTCACCATCACCACCTTCCAAAACGTCAGCAACAGAATCTTGATATCCAGCAGCAAAGACCTCCGCTGCAAATATTCTACATCATACGCGACCTTGACCTCGAGTGGCACCTCGTCCCGACCGTTCACTTGGGCCCAACCGGTCAGCCCGGGAACCAACACATGAACACCAGCTGCCGTGCGTGCGTCCAACAAATCATGTTGGTTGTGCAAAGCCGGACGCGGACCTACGAGCGACATGTCGCCAATCAAAATACACCACAATTGCGGCAACTCATCCAAACTACTTTTGCGTAAAAAAGAACCGATAGGCGTTAAATAAGAGGAGGCATCTGCCAACAAATGCGTAGGCAACACGGGGGTGTCTACCCGCATGGTGCGGAACTTGGGCATAGCAAAAACGATATTATTGCGCCCCACGCGATCCGACCAATATAAAATTGGGCCGCGTGAGGTAAACCGCACGGCCAACGCCACCAAAATCATCGGAATCGCAAAAATAACTACAGCCACTAGCGTGACCATTAAATCTAACACGCGTTTCATAAAGCTTGTTCAAAATCCGCCCAAAGGTCATCTATGTGCTCTAAGCCCGCCGATATCCGCAATAAATTTCCAGGTGTTGTGCTTTGCGGACCCTCGATGGAACGGCGATGTTCCACCAACGATTCCACGCCGCCCAGACTGGTGGCTTGTTGGAACAGGCGCAAACGTCCCGCCACCAACCGCGCATTCGCCTCATCACCTTTTATTTGTATCGATATCATGCCCGAAAAACCTCGCGGCATTTGGCGTAAAGCTAATGCATGCTGTGGATGCGATGCCAAACCCGGGTAATGCACCCGCTCTATCGATGGGTGTTTTTCTAAACGCGTCGCTAATTCCAAGGCAGAGGCGGAATGCTCCCGCATGCGAAGGGGAAGGGTTTTTAGGCCGCGGGCCAACAAGTAGCAATCCAGTGGATTTTGGGTAGCACCCATCAGGATTTGGACACGCTTTAAGCGTGCCGACCACGCATCCGATTCCCGCACAATGATGGCACCTCCCAATATGTCCGAATGTCCACCAATGTATTTCGTGGTGGCATGCATGACGATGTCGGCACCCAATAAAATAGGATTTTGAAGGATAGGCGTCGCAATCGTATTGTCAACGGCCACACGAATGCCACGGGCATGCGCCAATGCACAAATGGCGGAAATATCGGTTAAACTTAAAAGCGGATTAGCTGGAGTTTCAATCCAAATCAGTTTTGTGTTAGGTAAAATGGCAGTTTCCACGGCCGACAAATCTTCCATGTCGACCTGCGTCATTTGCAATCCCCAAGGCCCCATGATTTCTTCGGCTAATTTGACCGAGGCATAATAGCCCACAGCTGGCATAAGGACGTGATCTCCTGATGATAAACATTGCAAAACAGCCGAAACAGCCGCTAAACCAGACGCAAATGCAAAGGCCTCCGCACCACCTTCGAGAGCAGCAAGACCCTTCTCCAGCGCATCGCGGTTGGGATTCGAATTCCGGGAATACATGTGCCCTTTGGGATAGGATCCATCCACATCCCGCGTAAACGTCGTCGTTAAAAAGATGGGCGTCGCAATCGCCCCGGCGGTTTCATCCACCAGGTTAGTCGCATGTATAGCTTGGGTTTCTTTATGCATAGACAAATTAGACTCTTGACGTTAGACGCTGGACATTAGACCAGGTTAATGTATATTTTGTCAAAAATAATTGATTATTACCAAATTGAGATATTTCTTCTGACTCTGGACTTTTTTCTTTTTCTATCGTCTAACGTCTAACGTCCAGCGTCTGACGATTATATCTAGGATCAAACTTTTCTCTTGAGAGAAAAGTTTGATCCTAGATATAATCGTCTCACTTGCTCATCATCCGCCAACTCCTGCGGCGTCCCAGCCTTCAAAATCTTCCCCTCAAACAACAAATAAGCCCGATCTGTAATGGAAAGCGTTTCATCCACATTATGATCGGTAATCAAGATACCAATATTCCGATATTTCAACTTGGCCACGATACTTTGAATTTCTTCGACGGCAATAGGGTCAACCCCAGCAAATGGCTCATCTAACAGGATGAATTTAGGATCAACCGCCAAAGCCCGTGCAATCTCGGTTCTACGGCGTTCACCACCTGAAAGGACTTGACCTAGGCTTTTACGTACATGGATAAGAGAAAATTCTTCGAGGAGGCTTTCGGTTTTTTCTTTTTGTTCAGCCTTAGACAGGCTAGTCATTTCAAGCACAGCGAGAATATTTTCCTCCACCGACAAGGTTCTAAAGACAGATGCCTCTTGGGCTAAATACCCAATGCCCAATCTCGCCCGCTTGTACATCGGTAAATCCGTGACATCCACATCATCCAAATACACCTTGCCCTCGTTCGGCTTCACCAAACCCGTTGCGATATAAAAAGAGGTGGTTTTCCCAGCGCCGTTGGGCCCTAATAAGCCAACAATCTCACCCTGAGCCACCTGATACGAAATATGGTCATTCACCAAACGCTGTCCGTATTTCTTAACTAAATTTTCTGTCCGAAGAATCATGGGGGTAAAAATAGGAAAATATAGTAAGGGGACAATTGGAGGTTTGGATGAATTTACTTATTTGGAAATTGAATCAAGCTTTTAAGAATAATAAAATTACGATTTTTTATTATGATTGAAATTCTTTTTGAAAGAGGTGTTTAGTAAATCTTAAGACAACAAACTCGTATTCCCTTAACTTGAGATAGGCTTAACCATTAAATAATTTACGATTATTAGTCTTCTTATATTATGCTATATTTGTTCTTCTTAAGTAAAGCATCGTTTTTTATTCAAAGGTTAGTAAGCAATTTGTTAAATGTTACTATATTATTTTGACAATTAATTGTGTTTTTCCTTTAGAATATATTAGACTTAATTTCGATTAATTTTATATAATTCTTTGTTTAACAATGTGAATTATCAGATGCATTTAATTTTGTTAGATAAAATCACATAATTACTGTTTTTAAAAATCAATAAAAAATAGTTTCAATGAGTTCAAAAAAAAAAATATTAATGGTTTTTGGTACTAGGCCAGAAGCCATAAAAATGATACCACTTTTTCTCGAATTAAAAAAAGTAAATTCTATACTTGAAACCAAAATATGTGTTACTGCTCAGCATCGTAATATGTTAGACCAAGTTTTAGATTTTTTTGATGTAATGCCAGATTATGATCTTGATTTAATGAGACCAAATCAAAACTTATATCAGCTTACATCTGATATTATAGTAAATATGAAATATGTTTTGGAAGAATATACGCCTGATTTAGTTTTAGTACATGGTGATACAACAACTTCAATGGCGGTTTCTATTGCTGCATTTTATTTTGGATGTAAAATTGGTCATGTTGAAGCGGGGTTAAGAACATTTAATAGATATGCACCTTTTCCAGAAGAGATGAATCGAAATTTAACTGCAAAGCTTTCGAATTTTCACTTTGCTCCCACAGAAATTTCTAAGAGCAATCTAATCAAAGAAGGAATTGATGGTAGTCAAATTATTGTAACTGGAAACACAGTAATTGATGCATTATTGATGAGCAGGAATATAATTGACAATGATTTAGGTAAATATTCAAGTATATTGAATTTAAAAAAATTAATAAATTCAGACAAAGATTTAATTTTAGTTACCGGGCATCGAAGGGAAAATTTTGGAGAAGGATTTATAAATATCTGTAAAGCTTTAAAGCAAATTGCATTAGAGAATAAGAATGTACAAATTATTTATCCTGTTCATCTCAATCCGAACGTAAAAGAGCCTGTTTATAAAATTTTATGTGATATAGACAATATTAATCTCATTGATCCTCAACCATATGAAGCATTTGTCTGGTTAATGAATAAGTCAAAAATTATAATTACAGATAGTGGTGGAGTTCAAGAAGAAGCTCCATCTTTAGGTAAACCGGTATTAGTAATGAGGGAAACAACTGAAAGACCTGAAGCAGTAGAAGCTGGAACTGTAATTTTGGTAGGAACTGATATTGATAAAATTGTTAGTGAGACAACTAATTTGCTGGTTAACAAATTTAGATATGATGAAATGAGTATGTGTCACAATCCTTATGGTGATGGTCTTGCAAGTCAAAGAATAATTGATTTTATAACAAAAAATATATAGAAATGAATCAAAGTGTTTGCGTAATTGGACTAGGTTACATTGGTTTGCCAACTGCAGCGTTGCTTTCAAACAAAGGGTTTTATGTGCATGGAGTTGATGTGGTTCCTGAAATTGTAGATATAATTAATAGTGGGGAAATCCATATTATTGAACCAGAGCTTGATCAATATGTAAAAAATGGTGTAAGTTCCAAGAAATTAATTGCAAGTACATATCCCACACATGCAGATATATTTATAATTGCTGTACCAACGCCCTTTCGCGCGGAATACAAGCCTAATATAGATTATGTAATTTCCGCCACTAAATCCATAGCACCTTTCATTAAAGAAGGTAATTTAATCATTTTAGAATCTACTTCGCCGGTAGGAACAACGGATAAAATTGCTCAAGAATTAACAAATTTTGGGATTGATATTGATAAAATTAATATCGCACATTGTCCTGAAAGAGTATTGCCAGGACAAGTAATGAGAGAATTAATTGAAAACGACAGAATTGTCGGTGGCATAAATCAAAAATCTACTAATGCAGTAAAAATCTTTTATGAATCATTTGTTAAAGGTAGCGTTTTAACAACTGATGCGAAGACAGCAGAAATGTGTAAGCTTGTTGAAAACTCATACAGAGATGTAAATATCGCTTTTGCAAATGAGCTTTCAATGATATGCGAAGAGGCTGAAATAAATGTTAGAGAGTTGATTGAGTTGGCTAATAAGCACCCAAGGGTAAATATTTTGCAACCTGGATGTGGAGTTGGGGGGCATTGTATTGCAGTTGATCCATGGTTCATAGTTTCAGACTTTCCAAAATATTCAAATATCATAAAACAAGCTCGACTTACTAATGTTTATAAAACAGAATGGGTTATTGAAAAAATTAAGAATGAGGTTATAACGTTTAAAAGTAAATTCAATTCGAATCCTAAAATTGCTTGCTTAGGACTAGCTTTTAAACCCAATATTGATGACTTAAGAGAAGCGCCGGCTCTAGATATTTATAAAAAACTGAAAAAAAATGGTTTAGATGTTTATGCAATAGAACCAAATATAGAATCAGGAAAACCAGTTGAAACAATAACTTTGACCGAAGGGCTTGAAAATTGTGACATAATTGTAATTCTTGTATCACACAAAGAATTTTTAAATATAAGTAAGCACTCATTGCCAAGTAAGTTGATTTTAAATTTTGCATTCTAAATAATAAAATAGAACATGTTACAAGCATTAATAAACAAAGGAAAGGTTATAGCACAGAAAGTTCCAAATCCAGTTGTTTCAAAGGGCTGTGTTCTTATAAAAGTACATCATAGTTGTATTTCAGCTGGTACTGAAATGAGCTCAGTGAAATCAAGTGATGCATCTATTGTTGATAGAATAATAAAAAATCCAGAGTATATTAAGAAAGGGATAAATTATCTAAAAGAAGAAGGTGTAAAAAAATTAATAGAGAAAGTTAAAGGGTCCTCTACAATTGGATCTCCAACAGGGTATTCTGTTTCAGGAACAGTTGTTGAAATTGGCGAAGGTGTGACAAATTTTGTTGTTGGAGAAAAAGTAGCTGCTGCAGGTGCTGGAATTGCTAATCATTCTGAGTTTGTTGATGTTCCAGTTAATTTGGTCATGCGTGTACCACAAAACTTGGATTTGAAATTAGCCTCTACCGTTACCTTAGGAGGAATTGCTATGCAAGGTGTCCGAAGGTCAAACGTTACATTTGGGGAGTTTGTTGTAGTTGTAGGAGCAGGTATTTTGGGATTGATTACAATTCAGTTATTAAAATTATCTGGAGTTAGAGTTATTTCAATAGATTTGGATGACAATAGGTTAAACTTAGCTAAGGAGTATGGCTCAGAATTAGTTATAAATCCAAATCATCAGAACTCCATAGAATTTATTGAAAATTATACTAGTGGTTTTGGCGCTGATGCAGTGATCTTCACTGCTGCTACAAATTCAAGTAGTGCTTTATCTGATTCATTTAAAATGTTGAAGAAAAAAGGTAGATTAATACTTGTCGGTGTTGTAGGAATGGATATAAAAAGAGAAGACATCTATGTTAAAGAACTAGATTTTCAAATATCTACATCATATGGACCAGGTCGATATGATAGAAACTATGAAGAAAAGGGTTTAGACTACCCATACTCTTATGTGAGATGGACAGAAAATAGAAATATGTCTGAGTATCTTAGACTATTAAGTACAAATCAAGTAAACATTGCTAAAATGATAAATGCATCATTTCCTATTGAAAAAGTTGGTGATGCATATGATTTTTTAAGGTCTTCTACTCCTCGTCCATTAATGGTGTTGCTTGAATATAAGCATAGGGAACAAGATGAAAAATTAATTTTTGTAAATACAGTTGCAAGAATTAAAAATGATAAAATAAAAGTAGCAATAGTTGGAACAGGCTCTTTTGCAACAGGAATGCATTTACCAAATTTGAAAAAATTAAATAATAAATTTGAAATACATGCAATTTGCAGTAGAACACCAAGCAAAGCTCAAAGTGTAGCTTTGCAATATAATGCAAAATATTCTACCGCAAACATAGATGAAATTTTGAATGATGTAGAAGTAGATTTAATAATGATATGCACAAGACATGATAGTCATGCAGAACTAGTTATCAAATCACTTTTATCTGGAAAAAATGTTTTTGTTGAAAAGCCCTTGGCAATTAGTCAAACTGAACTAAACAAAATCAAGTTTTTTTACGAAGAGAATAATTCAAATGCTCCATCTCTATTTGTTGGATACAATAGAAGATTCAGTAAGTATTTAAAAGAAATAGAATCTGTATCAAATAATCGAATTGGTCCACTTTTTATTAACTATAGGATGAATGCTGGTTATGCTCCTAATGATAGTTGGATACATGATGATGGTGGTAGAATTATCGGTGAGGCATGTCACGTAATCGATGTAATGAACTTCTTAACAAAAAGTAAAATAGCATCAATTTCATGTGAATCATTTAGCGATATTGATTCGAAATATAGTTCAAAAGATAACAAAAGTTTTATATTGAAATACGAGGATGGATCAGTCTGTACTATAGGCTATTTTTCATGTGGAAATAAGAGTGTTAGTAAAGAATTATTAGAAGTACATTTTGATGGTAATTCTCTAATAATGGACGATTATAAATCTTTAAAATCTTACGGAGTTAAAATAAATGAAATTTCAACAGTGAATAGTCAAAAAGGACAGTTAGAGGAGTTGGAGGACATTTATGAGTATTTATCAGGAAAAACAAACCGATTGCCTATTGAATTAGAAGATTTATTTCAGACAACTGAAATTTCTTTTTTATTATCTTAAATAACATATAAAATATGTGTGGAATTAATGGAGCTTTAACATTCAGTTCAAAAGTAAACCTAAGTGAAAAAATAATTATTTCAATGCGGGACACGATGGTTCATCGAGGCCCTGACGGAGGAGGTGTTTGGATGTCAGAGGATTGTACTTTAGGACTTGGACATAGAAGATTGTCTATTATTGATGTATCAACCCTTGCAAATCAACCGATGACAAATGAAGATAATTCAATTTGTATCGTTTTTAATGGTGAAATTTATAACCATGCTGAGATTCGAAAAGAATTACAAACTAAAAATAAATATATATGGAAAACAGACCATTCTGATACGGAAGTTATAATTCATGCTTTTGAAGAATGGGGTATTGATTGCGTTCATAAATTTAGAGGCATGTTCGCTATTGCGCTTTGGGATTCTAAATCGAAAGAATTGTGGTTGATAAGGGATCGACTCGGAATTAAACCATTGTACTACAGTATCGATGAGGACCGCATTACTTTTGCATCTGAAATTAAAGCTTTACTCAAGTTCCCAAATCAAAAGCGAGAAGTAAACGAAGAAGCATTTTATCATTATCTATCTTTCTTAACAACTCCTGCCCCCAACACATTATTTAAAGGGATAAATAAATTGCAACCAGGCACCTGGTTGAAAATTACCCCAGACGGTAAAAAAGAAGAAAGTAAATATTGGGATGTTTGGGATTACACGGATCCTTTAATAAACGTAAGTGATGAAGAAATTGCCAATTTAATTTTGAAAGAATTAAAGGAATCTGTAAGGTTACGAAAAGAAAGTGATGTTCCAGTTGGTGTATTCTTATCGGGAGGAATTGACTCTAGTACAAACGCAGCTTTGTTTGCTGATGGTGAAACGAAGCCTGTTGAAACTTTTACTATTGGATATAAAGGTGAATATGATTCGTACAAAAATGAAACGGAATATGCACAATTTATGGCTGATAAAGTTGGTGCAAATCATCATGAGCAATTACTTACTATTGATGATTTAATTGATTTTTTACCGGAAATGATACGTCTACAAGATGAGCCTATTGCAGATCCTGTGTGCGTGCCTGTATATTATGTTTCAAAATTAGCTAGAGAAAATAATATAATTGTTTGTCAGGTTGGAGAAGGGGCGGATGAATTATTTTGGGGGTATGAAGGATGGAAGGTTCTATTGAATTTTCAGAATCTAATGGACCTTATGCCAAAATTCATTAAGAAGCTTGGATTTCATATTTTACGATTGCAAGGCAAAAAAGAGTCATTTAGATATGAATATTTAAGGCGAGTTTCAAATTCCGAACCTGTATTTTGGGGCGGAGCAGAGGCATTTACGGAACAGAATAAAAAAACTATTCTTTCTAATAGATTGAAGAAAAAATTCAAGAATACTTCTTCTTGGGAAGTATTAAAGCCCTTTAGAGATAAATTTGAGGATAAGGCTTGGGAAAAAAGTAACTTGAATTGGATGACATATCTTGACTTGAATATGCGACTCCCAGAGTTACTTTTAATGAGAGTTGATAAAATGGCAATGGGTGTAAGTTTAGAAGGGAGGGTGCCATTTTTGGATTTCAAATTTGTTGAATTAGCATTAAGTATCCCCGAAAAAACAAAAACAAGAAAAGGTATTTCTAAATACATATTAAAGAAAGCGGTAAGAGGAGTTATACCAGATAGTATAATTGATAGAAAGAAACAAGGTTTTGGAGTTCCTATATATGAATGGTTTTTTGATAAATTAGGTACTAATGTAAAAAGCGATCTAGAATTATTTTGTGATAAAACAGACTTTTTTGATAAAGAACAACTTTTCGCCTTTTTGAAAAATGCAAGCGGACAACAAACATGGTTGATTTATAACTTTGTTTTGTGGTGGAATGAATATATTGATGAAAAATAAATCGATTTTAGAATAATTAAACATTAAAAAAATCAATAAAATTAAAAACATATTTAGCTCTATTGCTGTACAAATAAATGACAACAAATTTTTCTTAAAAAGTTTAATGCAAACTCTGTTGACAAGAGGGTATTCTATATTGCTAGGTTTATTCTCTACTATAATAACTGCAAGATTTTTAGGTACGGATGGTAGGGGAATTTATGCTTTTATAACAACAGCAGCTGCATTTACTTTACAATTCGGCAATCTAGGACTACATGGATCTAATATATTCTTTACAGGAAAATATCCAAACGCGTTTAATAAGTTATTCAATAATACACTTTTGTTATCCCTCGTTCTAGGATCAATTTTGGGATTATTAACAAATTTATACGTCAATGAGTATGTGTTAAGATATTGTAAATATCCATATTTGGTTCAATGCTCTATACTTTTCTTTATTCCGGTGTCATTATTTAATTTGTTGGCACAAAATCTAGTGTTAGGCCGTAACGATATATTTGCATTTAACTTTTCAGAGTTTATTAATAAGACGGTTGTAATAACACTATTTGCGTTAATAATTATATCTGGAACTGTAAATGCTGAACTGTTTTTTTTGGCTTATACTCTTAGCACTCTAATAAGTGCAATATTTCTTTACACTAGAGCAAGAAAAAATAATATAAGTAAGATTAGATTTAATAAGCAAATTTTCAAATTGTCTTTGAGATATGGAATAAAAGCATATATTTCAAGCTTGTTTTCTTATGCAGTAATAAGAACAAGTATGATTATTGTTGCACAAAAAATGTCAATGAATTCGGTTGGAATTTATTCTGTTTCATTTGCGATTTTTGATGTAATATATTTAATGGTTACGGTTTTCGCAACATTAATTTTTCCAAGACTGACATCTAATAACGATAAAAATTTTCAAAAAAAATTAGTTTATAATAATGTTTTTGCAGTAGTAATATTTTTAATATTCTCATTTTTTTGTTTTTTACTTTTTGGAGAAAATTTGATTTTTATAGCATTTGGAAAGCAATTTGTACCTGCAGCAAATGTATTTTTTTACCTAATGCCAGGATTGTTATTTCTCTCAATTAATACAATTTTCATGAATTATTTTGCGGCTCAAGGCTTGCCAATAGTTGTCATTTACAGTCCAGCAATTGCTTTGTGTGTATTGATTACATCCATGAATTTACTAATTGAAAAATATGGACTTTCTGCTGCGGGTATTTCGTTTTCACTTTCTTCTTTCAGTATGTTTATAATTTCAATAATGTATTTAATTAAAATTAATTTTTTCAAACTATATAATGATACGAAAGCTATATAGAATTACATTTAAGTATTTTAATTTAATTTTAAATAGAAGGCAGCATTTACCTATGTTGAAATCCTTCAGCAGTAGTCAGTTTAGAAATGCAATTGAGATTCCGTTCAAAAACAAGGAAACAATTGATAAAATTAAATTAGACAGATTAAAATATATTTTGAATTATGCAATTAATAATATCCCATATTACAAGAATATAAGAATCGATAACAATAATTTCACACTTAGTGAATTAAGTAAGTTTCCAATTATAAATAAAACTATTATTAGAGATAATTTTGAATTGTTTTTGCCAAAATCTAATAAAGTTATTAGTAGATCAATAAGTTCTCATACGTCAGGTTCATCAGGACAGCCATTTCATTTTTATGTTCCGAAAAGTTCTTATACAATTGAAAATATGTTTTTGTTTCGAGCATGGTATTTCACAGGCGTTTATCAATTAGGCGATCCTGTTATTAATTTGAGGAGTTATAGTCCAAAAAGTGGAGAGAAATATTGGAGTCATGACAAAGAAAATAATTTTATATATTTATCTGCATTTAATATTAACGAAAAAACGATTAGTGAATATGTCGATATTATAAATAAGTCTGGCTCAAAAATATTAAGAGGCTATCCATCTTCTATTTATATTTTTTCTATTGAAATGCATAAAGCTAATTTGCAATTAAATAATATTAAAGCGGTAATTACATCATCTGAAACACTAATTCCATTATATAAAGCTAAAATACAAGAAATTATTAATGTCCCTATTTTTGATTGGTATGGTTTAAATGAGAGAGTTGTTACTGTTCAACAATGTGTTAACGGAAATTATCATAATAATGATGATTATGGAATAATAGAAATTGGATTTGATAAACACATAATAGGCACCTCTTTACACAATGACGTAATGCCTTTTATAAGATATGACACATCAGACATTGCTGTTATAAAAGACGTTGGCAATAAATGTGAATGTGGTATCAATTTTTCAATACCTTTCCAGGGCATTGAAGGTAGGTCAGATGATTTGCTATATAAATTTGACAATACACCAATTCCTACTGTTAATCTTTACACAGCATTATATGAAATAGAAGAAATTGCACAATTTAAATTAGTGCAATTAGAAAATAAAAGTCTTGAACTATTTATTGTTTTATCTATAAAAAATGATAGTCTCTATTTGGAAAAGATAGAGAAATTATTCAAAAATCGACTAGGACCACTTCCCTTAAAAATATATACTTTAGACTTTATAGAGAGAAATCTTATAACAGGAAAAATTAAAACTTTTGAAAGTAAGGTGAAACTTTAATTATATAATTTTACTAAATCATGAAACAAGAGTATAATTCAAATGAATTTGTAAAAACATTACAGCCATATCAACTCTCTGTACACAAAGTATGGGAAGACTTAAAAAATATGGAAATATTGAAATTGGATTGGAATGAGTCTGTTTTAGCGCCATCGCCAAAAGTAATCAGTGCATTAAAGGCATTATTTGATGAACAAACAAGGCTTAATTGGTATCCAGATACTCTCAACTTTGAATTATTGGAAAGTTTAGCAAGATATACCGGATTAAGTAAAGAATATTTACAATATTTTGGTGGTTCAGATGCTGCACATGAATACATAATCAGAGCCTTGATTAATCCTAACGATACAATTGTTATTTTATCTCCCAATTATGACAATTTTAGAGTCCATGCATTAGCTCAGGGAGCAAAAGTTATTAACATTGATTTTTATAATGGAGATTGCATTAATATTGAACATTTAACTAACCAATTAAATGATATTTCTCCAAGCCTTATTTATTTATCAAATCCAAATAATCCAACGGGCTCTTTTATTTCTCAATCTGAAATTTTTCAAATAATTTCAAATTACCCAAATGTAATATTTCTAATAGATGAAGCATACATTGAGTTTCATGATACTTCATCAATTCAATTAGTATTAAATTTTTCAAACTTAATAGTTACAAGAACATTTTCAAAAGCTTTTGGATTAGCTTCTTTACGAATAGGGTATATTGCTGCCGATCCATATATCCTAGAGCTAATTAATAGAATAAGAAATCCAAAATTGATTTCACTTCCTGCTCAAATTTCCGCCATAGCAGCTCTTAATGATATTCAGTATATGGCTTCATATGTAAGTATTGTAATAGAGTCTTTAGAATATTTTACTAAAGGGATCATAGATCTTGGATTGTTTTATAAACGTGGTGGTGGTAATTTTATTTTATTAAAATTTAAAACTGAAGCTGATAAAGAATCTTGTTTGAATTATTTGGAAAAAAGAAGTGTTTACATACGAAATTTAAAACATTTACCAGGAATGGAAAATTTTGCGAGAGTAACTATTGGCACTAGACCTAATATGGAATATCTATTGTCGTTGTTAATAGATTGGAAAACTAGTAATGAATAAAATTGTAATAATTGATTATTGTGATACACTATTTAAGGGGCAGTCACTTCAGTTGTATATAGAATACCTTTATTCTAAAATTAGACCTAAAAGTATATCTAATTATTTTCATAGAATATTATTAAAATTCCCTATTTCTAATGATAATTATAAAAATTTTGCGTTCCGGGGAATCTCTGGAACATCTAAAGATAATATCGAAAAACTTTCTCTTGAATTTTATGAAAATATATTAAAGAAAAAACATAATATAGTAATAGAGAATATTATGTATAAACATCTTAAAGATAATGACAAATTAATAATTGTTTCTGGAGGATGTTTAGAATATTTAAAACATTTATCGAAAGATTATATACTAGATACAGTTATAGGTACGGAGTTGAAGTACAATAATAGTAACAGACTAATTGGAATAAAATTTCCTGAATGTTTATCCGAAAATAAGGTAATATATATTCAGAAATATTTTAATTCATTAAATTTAGGGTGGGATAATACAATTTTATATACTGATTCCCAGACTGACTTGCCATTGCTTTATATGGTAAATGAGGGAATTGTTGTTGGTTATTCGGATACTATTCCTGAATGGGGTGAAAATATTTTTAAATATCTTAAAATATAAAAATATATGAAAAGCGGAGTAAAAGAAACTTTGTATAAAAATTACTCTTTAAGGGTAGATGATCTTGATGATGCATTTGAAAAAAAGCTAAAATGGTTTAATCAATATTTTGAAAAATTTTATCTAAATACGTTTAAATCTTATCGGCCAAGTAGTTCCAAAATATTAGACTTAGGTTGTAACAGAGGATATTTATTACGAGTAATAAAAAATCTTGGTTATGATGATATAGTTGGAATTGATTTATCTCCAGGTGATTTAGAACATGCAAAAAATTTGGACTTAAATTGTGAATTATTACTTGTTGATGCATTTGAATATTTAGGATCTAATCAATTAAAATTTGATGTAATTGTAATAAAAGCAGTTTTAGAGCATATCTCAAAAGATAAAATTGAAGAGTTAATTACTTTGATGCATAATAGTTTGAAAATAGGCGGAAGTTTGATTATTGATGTTCCAAATATGGATTGGTTTTTTGCTTCTCATGAAAGATATATGGATTTTACTCATGAGGTTGGATTTACTAAGGAGAGTATAGATCAGATAGTAAGACTAAACTTTAAAAACTATGAAATATTCACCGCTGATAATATAATGTTTCAAAATTTATTTTTAAATATCCGAAAAAAGATTGCTAGAGAAATTATTGGAACTATTTTTAGATGGGCAGAACCCGAAGGGCTTTTAAATCCAATCTGGGACAGAACTTTAATAGCAATTTGTAAGAGAACCTAATGATGTAAATAATAATTTTATTTTAAAATTTATAACTCTAAATTAAATGACAAAAATTTACATAGCTTTAGTTGATGATTGGGAATTAAAAGGTAATGGTCTTGGAGAAGTCAAAGATTTACAATATATACCTGCCTTAAAACTTATGGATTTATATGAAAAATTAGGTGTGAAGGCAACATTTATGGTGGAAGCTTTTCAAAGAATAGCTTTCGAAAAATTTAAAGACAATTATAAAGAAATAGATTTACAGTGCAAATATTGGGATTTAACTTTTGAGCAATTTACTAAAAGAGATTTTGACGTACAATTACATATACATCCACAGTGGCTAAATTCTCAATATGATGGATACTTTTGGAAACTTGACAGTAGATGGAATATAGCAGATTATTCAAAAGTAGAAATTGATAATATTTTAAATACATGTCATGAATTTTTAATCGATAAATTGAATTACAAAATTACTGCTTTTAGAGGGGGATCTTGGGGTGTGGTGGGAAAAAATAGCCAATATCTGTTTAGTAAACTAGAAGAATTAGGCTTTTTAATTGATATATCAATTGTCAGTGGTTTAAAGTATAATGGGAATAATATAAAATTAGATTATTCAGAGTTAGATTCACCTTATGAACCTTACAATTTTTTATATGAAGATCCTCGTAAAGTTTCGAATATGAAAACAGGTTTATTAGAAATTCCAACTCAGAGTGTTAATAAAATAGATATAAATTTTAACGTATATGAAAAATTTAAAATAAGATTTAATAAAATCGCAAATTTATTTTCAAATAATAAGCTTTTTGAAAGTCAGATATCTGACCTACCAGATCATATATCACTTGATCCCTTTGGTTTTCATTCAGGCAAGGCGTTTGAGGAATACACATTTGATATTTCTTTGGATTACGATTTATTAGTATTTAAGAAAATGGCGGATGTCATGATTAAACGTGCCCTTCAGAAAAGTGGTAATAAATTTCTTGTTTTGGAAAATCATTCAAAATCACTTCAGTCAATTAATAATTTTAATAAAATAGAAAATCTTATAAAGTATATTCAAGACGTATACGGAGATAAAATCCAATTTGTAACCTTGTCTCAAATATGTAAACTCATATAATTTATAAATGGAAATAAGTATAAAATTTAATTTATTATTGCTTTCAAGATTAAAAAATAGACTTAAAGAGTTAGATTTTGAAATTATGGAATTTAATAATGAAAATTTATTATTGATAGAGAGTGAAATTAAATTAGTTGATTCGGAAGAAATTTTAAGAAGATTAATGGTAGTTTACTTTACTAATAAAGATAAAACCAGTAAAGAAATTCAGATAGTTGATAACTACTTCACTTTATTAAAAGATAAATCATATAGTACGGACCTTCGGTTTTTAGATGCTTTTAATAACTTTTATGAAATTGGATATCGGTCCAAATGTTTCTTAAATCTATATAAGACTAGTTTAATAAAACATATCGATAGGCTAAGTAAATTTAAAAAACAAAACTAGACATGAAAATTCTTGCTTTGTGTGACAATCTATTAGATATAATAAGATTTGAATCTTCGTTTGCATCAGGTCAAATAAACTATTTGATTTGCAATAATAGTAGAAAAAAAAATATCCCTACAATTCTAAATCAAATAATACTACTCCCCAAATTTCGAATAAAAGAAATTTACACAATATTTAATTTGTATCTGAAAGGTTTTATAAATTTTGTAAATAAAGATATTAATTCAAACATTGCTGTTGGCTGGATAATTAAAAATAATTTTGATATCGGTTTGCACTCAATGGGAGTTATTTACAAAAAAAGTCTAATTAATTCTTTTAATATTGGCATACTAAATTCACACATTGGAAAATTGCCAGAAATGAGGGGAAGATGTGTTTTTGAATGGTCGTTGACAAATGATACCCCAACAGGTGTCACCTGTTTTTTTATTGATGCAGGAATCGATACAGGCAGTAGGATTGTTCTATTCTCTCCTCAAAAAGTTGATAAGGACTTGAATATCTCGAAAAATAAATTATTCCAATTGGATGTTTTTATATATAAAACAGCAATTGATTTAATAAATAGTGGATGCCAATTTACTCCAAACAATATTTCTCTTGGATTAAGATATTATGTGATGTCAAATTTGTTCAAAAGTGCCTTAAATGATTGTATGAAAGATAATGATTCGAATGTTTAATGATTTATTATAATGAATTTGAATATTTATAAAGTCGACTTTAAAAAGCAAGGTTTATCTGATAATATTTCTACGCTTTCCTTTTCAGAATTCAAAAAAAGTATATTTTCGGAATTTAAAATTAACTTTTTGAAATATCAAGATGTTGATTTATTCATATATAAAATTGATTATGAAACAAATCTATTATTAACTTGCTTAATCTTGAAATTATATGCACGAAGAAGTGTTTACATTAACGATACAATATCAAAAAAAAGATTAAAAGTTACCAATAAATATTTATTTCAACTTTTTGCTAAATTTATCTCTTCGTTCTTAAGTAAAAAAAAAATAGTAAATAAAGTAATTGAAAGAGTTCAGCTATTAAAATTTAAAAATAAAGGAAAAAAAAATTATAAAATTGACTATGATAAATCGCCATTATATTTAAGAACAGACTTGTGGTTTGGAGTAAAATCCGGCGGATCGGTAGGTCACATAGCAGGTGTCTTGAATAATTTGAACAAACATTTTAATGGACAGCCAATTTTTTATTCTACAGATATAATTCCAACAGTAATTCAAAATGTTGATTTCAATTTATTAACACCAAATTGTGATTATTGGGATTTTAATGAGATCCCAACAATAGCCTCAAATTTAGCTTTTGTTAAAAAATTCAAAGATTTCGATTTTAATAAAATTTCCTTAATTTATCAAAGATATTCAATTAATAATTTCTTAGGTGCGGAAATTGCAACAAAATATAATATACCACTCATAATTGAGTTTAATGGATCAGAAGTTTGGATTTCAAAGAACTGGGGGAAAGCATTAAAATATGAAAAATTATCCAAAGAAATTGAAATGGCAGTTTTGGATAAAGCTGATTTAATTGTAGTTGTAAGTAGTCCAATTAAAAATGACCTCGTTAGTTTAGGTATTGATCCTAAAAAGATTCTGGTAAATCCCAATGGAGTTGATCCTGAAGTATATAAATCAAAATTGAATAATACATTAAAGTTATCTTTAGGATTAGAAGATAAGATTGTGTTAGGATTTATTGGAACATTTGGGCCATGGCATGGTGCTGAGATATTAGCGGAAGCATACGCTTTACTTATAAAAAAATATCCTAAATTGAAAAATCAAGTACACTTATTAATGATAGGAGACGGTGTTGGTTTGGATAACGTTAAAGAAATTATTAAGGTTAATGACTTATCTTCAATAACAACTTTCACGGGAATCATACCACAACAAGATGGCCCTGATTATTTAGATTGTTGTGATATATTAATCTCTCCACATGTTCCGAATATAGATGGAACTGCATTTTTTGGTTCACCAACTAAATTATTCGAATATATGTCTATGGGGAAGGGTATTGTAGCATCGGATTTAGATCAAATAGGTGAAATTTTATCACATAATGAAACTGCATTGTTAGTTAAACCTGGTAATATTACAGAACTTGCTGACGGAATTAATGAGTTAATTATCAACAAGTATTTAAGAAACAATCTTGGTATGAAAGCACGAAATAAAATAAAATTTTCGATTCTAATAAATAGAATAAC